>CAYNVI010000065.1:0-13706 GCA_964400585.1 uncultured Pirellulaceae bacterium
GCCTTAGAAAAAGGGGTTGGGGGTAGTTAACACGCGTCCGGGCTCGCCTTGGCCAGCGCCATCGTGCCGTCGGAAAAGTGCAGGTAGAGACGTCCGTCGGCGGCCGCGACGGAGATCGAGTTGCGTCCTGCACCCCGCGCTTCCCACTCGACCTGGCCGCTGATCAACTCGATGCACAGCACGCGGTTACTGCCGCCCGAACCGCCATACAGGTAGTCGCCGACAAGCACGAGACCCCCTTGCTTGTTCGCGAGGTCGGGATCTGCCGGGTAGATTTCGTCGACCGCAAAGGTGCCGTCCCCCTGAGGTACCTGACGAATCAGGGCACCGCCCAAACCATAACCGGCCGTCGAGAAGACAAGATCGTGCTTGATGACCGGCGAGGGAATGAACGCCGTGGGGGGATCCATCGCGTAATCCCACAACAGCGTTCCGGTATCCGCCGCGACGCCGATCGGACCGCCTCCGGTGTTCTGGACATAGATCCGTGTTCCCGCCACTTCGGCCGGCACGATCGACGAGTGCCCCGCACCTTCATCGCCCGGATGGACCGCTTTCCAGATCAGGCTGCCATCCGTCTTGTCGAGAGCAACCATGGTGGCCGTCTCGCCACCGGGCGTGCAAACCACTCGATCTCCATCGACAAGCGGAGATTCGCTGTAACCCCAACCATCCGCTTTCTTACCTTCGAAATCGGCTTTGAGATCATGCTTCCAGAGGACCTCGCCGTCGGACGTGGCACAGCAGTAGAGGTTGCCGGCCGGAGTGATGACGTAGACGCGGTCGGTGTCGACCGTCGGCGTGGCACGTGAGCCCTGCCAGGTGGGTTGGCCCTTGTTCCAGGCCGAGCCGGTCTTGGTGGCCCACAGGAGGCTGCCGTCCGCGTCGCTGAAGCAACTCAGGTATTCGTCCTCGTCGTCGGCATGCGACGGACCATCACCCAAGGTGTAAACGCGGCCGTCGGCGATGGCCGCGCTGGCATAACCGCGTCCGGCCCCCTCCGCTCGCCAAACCAACGGCGGGCCCTCCTCGGGCCATTCCTGGAGCAGGTCACGCTCGGGCGAAACACCGGACCGGTCAGGACCCCGGAAGGTGGGCCAGTCGGAAGCGAACAACGGAAGCGTACCGACAGCCAGGGCGCAGGCCAGCGCCGGCCAGAGTCGTTGGGGGCTCAAAGCGATCACAGATCTCTCCAAAAAAGAGGGGATTCAAGAAGACCGGGCCAGGGCAACACGCTCCGCCCACCGGCCGCCGCGTCAAGCCACATTCTATACCGCTCGGCGGTCCCGCAACGCCCGCGGTGACCGGCAAAAGAGACCGACACGCGCCTCGACCGGGAGGCGGCTGCAAGGGCCGTCAAGACCATCACCAGGCAGCCGGACATCTTCGCCCTTCCCTCCTCGCGGAGCTCCCGTGGCGGCGAGGGCGACGGCTCGGCCGGGAATCAACCCCCGACTTGTTTGGGGCGTCCCCGGTTTTGGCTTACAGCTTGGGAAGCTTGACTTTGGAACCCTTGTCTTCCTTGGCACCGCCCGCTTTGTTGGGCGCGTCGTCGGCGACGACCGGGGGGAAGCCGTTGAGTTGCCGCCAGATTTCATAGCCGAGGGGGACGCGGCGGAGGAGCACCCAGGCATTGGCGCGCACGCCCTGCCGCAGGTAGCTTTCATCGGGCCAGCCGTCTTCTCGTGCGAAGTGGTTGTCGGGGGTGACCAGGACCCGAAAGAAGCCGCGTCCATCATCGGTCGGAAAGACACGATTGACCTTCCCCCCGAACGTCCCTACCGCCACCGAAGGCCAGCCCACGAACTGGACGGCGGGCCAGCCTTCGAATTGAATCCGGACGCGGTCGCCTTCGTGAATCAGCGGCATGTCGTTGCCGTTGACCCGCATTTCCACCGCCAATTGGTCGGTCTGCGGGACGATCCGAAAGAGTTGATCGCCTTCCTTCACCGTGTCGCTTCCTTCCACCCCAAACCATTGCTGGATGCGACCGGCACGGGGAGCCCGAATCTCCAAGCGATCGAGCTCATCCCGCTTGTTGCGGAGATCGATGATTTCCTTTTCGATCGTATTGATCTTTTGCATCGACTCCAGCACTTTCTGGTTGGCGGTGCGGTTCTTGATGTCGATCTCCTGCATTTTCGATTCGATCTCTTCCTCTTTCGACAGCAGCGCGGCGTAGAACTCCGCGACCGCGTTCTCGGCCTTCAGGACCTTGGCCCGCGCCGCTTCGGCCGCCTGGCGTTTGGAGAAAAGTTCTTCGCGGGAGACGAGCCCTTTTTCGGCGACTTCTTCGGCGATCCTCAACTGGTTCCGTTTGTCGTCCAGTTCCGCTTGCAGCGACGTGACTTCATTCTTGGCCTGTTCCCATTTCTGCTTGGCCGCCTCGTAGTCCTGCTTGAGCGATTCGGTCAGGCTCTGGCCGCTCATCTCCTGCAGGGTGGCCGCCTGCTTGGAGACCTCGAGGCTCGAGAGGGCCGCCGCCTCTTTCGATTCCATGGCGACGATCTGGGTGTCGAGCTGGAGGACCGCATCGGCGGCGAAGGGGGCGAGCCGCAACACCAATTCGCCTTTCTCTACCATGCTCCCTTCGCGGAGCCCTGGTTTGACATAGCTGACGATCCCTTTGGAGGGGCTGAGGATCGGCTGGGGGCGTTCCTGGGGATCGAGGGCGACCACGGTGCCGACCCCGCGGGCGGTCTGTCGCCAGGGGACGAAGATCATCGCGACGACGGACACCACCAGGCCGATGAAGGTCAGGCGGCCAAAGAGACGGACGATCCGCCCGGTCCGCACCATCTGCATGGCCGGAAAGTCGTCGATCGTGGGGGCTCTCTGTAGCATCGGAACGGTCCCTTAGGCGGATGGAGTGGAGGTGCGGCGGATCGCGATCTGGCTGTCACACCAGCTAGCGACATCGTCGCGGTTGGTGACCACCAACAGCGTCCAGGGGGCGTCGAAGGCGACCAACGCCGACCAGATCGTTTCCCGTTGGTCCGCGGCCAGCTGATCGAGCAAGCCGTCGATGATCAACAGGCTGGGAGCGGCCGCCATCGCGCGGGCGAGGATCAGCTGCGTTACCTCGGTTCGGCTCAATGGATAGCCATCCGATTGCAAATGCGTGTGCAGGCCATCCTCAAGGTTCAGCACCCGATCGAGCAGCCCGACCTCTCCGAGCACCTCGCGGATCCGGTGGGGGCCAATCCGCGGACGGCCGACCGCGATATTCTCCCGCAGGGTGCCATGGAACAACTCGGTTCCTCCAGCGTAGCCGATCACCAGCCCGGCGCCTCCGATCGCCGCCTGTTCGGCGTCGTAGCCTCCGACCCGCGCAAAGCCTTGGGTCGGTTCGCGCAATCCCCCCAGCGTTTTCGCCAGGTCCGAGCGGCCGTCGACATCGTCGCCAACGATCGCCACGCGGCCTCCGGCGGGGATGGTGGCGGCCGCGATGCGGGTTTGCGAAGTCCCTCGCTGGAAAAAGAGGGCCCCCCACCGCACCTCGGCGGGGCCCTGCAGCTGCACGCCGACCTCCTGGCGGGGATCGACCCGGACATCGATCAGGTACCCCACCTTATCGACCCCGGCCATCAAGTCGTAGAACTTTTCCAACGCCTTCCCTGCCTTGGCAAACGCTCCCACGACCAGCGTCACCACCAGTTCGCTGGCGACCAGTTGTCCCAACGTCAATTGCCCTTGGATGACCAGCCAACCACCCAATCCGAGGACGGCGGTGGAGGCGAAGACCTGCAGCGCGATCGCGAAGGCAATTTGCCGGATCACGACCCGGAATTGTTGTTGGCGGGCGTGGATGTATTGGGCCGACAATTGGTTGGCCCGTTCGACCGCCAGGCGTTCGCCTCCGCCGGTCTTGAACACCGTCGGAGCCGCGAACACATCCTGCAACCAGTGCGCGACGGCGTACTTGGTGATCGATTCATCGATCGCCGTGCGGATCCCGCCCCGCCCCAGGATCCAGGTGATGATCGTCATCGCGAACAGCAGGATCAGGTCGAAGCCCAGCAGGAAAGGGTGATAAAAGGCGAGCAGGACCATGCCCAGGAAGGTCGTCAAGACGATCGAGACGCCATCGACCAGGAGGACCGCCGTCGCTTTCTGAATCGTCATGATGTCGAAGACGCGATTGGCCAGTTCGCGGGGGAAAACCCCGGCCAACGCCGCCTGGTTGGCACGGGGGAAGCGATGCGCCAAGTCGCCGACGACCCGCACGAACTGCCGACGCTGGATCAATTCGACGACGACGATCTGGAGAAGACGCAGCACGCCGGCCAACCCCAGGCAGATCAGCAACATCATGCCCAGCACGATCAGCGGCTGGATGTAGGTTCCCCAGCTGACCACATTGACCAGGGACTCGACCGCCAACGGCGTGGCGAGCGTGAGGACGCCGGCGACCGAGGCAAACAGGATCACCGTCCCGATGTCTCGTCGATCAAAATCGAGCAATCCGAGGAACCGCCGCAGCGGACTCGGATGATCGTGCCCGTGCCCGCCGTGGCCGTGGTCGGCAGCCGAGGCGATTTGGTCGCATTCCAGTTCTTTCTTGGCCACGAAGCTGCGCGGGGCAGGGTCGGTCCGCAAATAGGAACGCAAACCGCGCCGCGTGATCGTCCGTGCCTGCAGCTGTCCGTCGGCGACGGTGATTTCCAAGCGACGTCCGCTGGCGCTCTCCACCGTCACAAAGCTGCCGTCGGGATACGCCAAAATCACAGGGAACGCTTCTTGGACGAAGCCCAAGGCTTCATCGACACTCGCCAGCGAGGTCTCTTTCAGGAAAATGCCCGCCTGTTCGGCGCGATCCAAAAAGGACTGCAGCGGATCCTCGGCGTCCAACGAGCTGACTTCGCCGGCATTGGCGACCGAGACCTCCACCCGGAAGTTCAACGCCAAACCGACGCGAACCAGGACTTTACGAATCGTCTCCTCGTCCGGCACCTGAAAGTCAGGACGCGAAGCGGACGGAGAACCGGACGGGGAACCGGACGGGGAACCGGACGATGTCATAGCGAGCCGTGCGAAGAAGGAGAAAACAAAACTCAGCCGCTGGTCCGCATGCCGGCAGCGATCCCGTTGATCGAAAGTCGCGTAAGGTGGCGAAGCTGCTCGGCCTCCCCTTCGGTATCGGCTGCCTGCTGGCCACGCCGCAGCAGTTCGACCTGAATCAAGTTGAGCGGATCGATGAACCGATTGCGGACCCGGATCGATTCCTTGAGCCAGGGGACGCCGTCGAGCAATTCGGCCCTTCCGGTCAGGGCCAGAATCCCCCGGCACGCTTTCGCATACTCGGTCTCGATCGCCCCGGCGATCGCTTGCAGCCCCGGTTCGGAGGCGGCCAACGAAGCATAATACCGGGCGATTTCCAGGTCCGTCTTGGCAAGCGCCAATTCGGCATTATCGACCAAGGCTTGGAAGAAGGGCCAGTCTCGATACATCTGCTGCAACAGCTCCAGCTGGCTCGGATCGGCCCCCCGCGTTTCCAACGCTACGCCCAAACCGTACCAGGCGGGGATCAGGCAGCGCGCCTGGGTCCAGGAGAACACCCAGGGGATCGCCCGCAAATCCTGCAACCCTCCATCCGGCTTGCGCCGCGACGGACGGGAACCGATCGGTAATTGCTCGATCTCCGAAACCGGCGTGACGCTGCGAAAGAAAGGAACGAAACCGGGGCTCTCGAGCAACGTCCGGTAATGCCGGAAGGAATCGGCAGACAGCTCCGTCATCAACGCATGCCAGGCCGCTCGATCGTCGGGCTGGGGTTGTCCCGCGGCCAGCAGCGACGACCAGATGACCTGTTCCAGGTGGCGATGCGCGATCGCGGGATCATCGTAGCGGTCAGCCAGCACCTCGCCCTGCTCGGTCAGGCGAAAGGAACCCCCAAAGGTGCCTTGAGGCAAAGAGAGGATGCTCCGTGCCGCCGGGCCTCCCCCGCGACCCAGCGAGCCTCCGCGTCCGTGGAAGAAGGTCAATTCGATCCCTTCGCGGGCGGCGATCTCGAGCAATTGCTGTTGCGCCTGATGGAGCGCCCAGCAGGCCGTGAGGTACCCGCCATCCTTGGTGCTGTCGGAATAGCCGAGCATGATCATCTGGTGATCGGCTTGGGCGGCCAGGTAACGTCGGTAGGCCGGCAAGGCCAGCATCCCCGCCAAGATCGCCGGCCCCTGTTCCAGATCCTCGATCGTCTCCAACAGGGGAACGATGCGCAATTCGGTCCCCGCGGTTTCGTCCGTCCGCTCGTCCTCGGCGGTCTGCCGCCACAGCCACAACACGGTCAGGACGTCGCTGGGAGCGGCCGTCATGCTGATCACATGAGTCCCCAGCGCCGCGGCCCCCAACCGCTGGACCACCCGGTGCAGCAAGCGGAACGTCGCCAGCGTTTCCTGGACGAGCGGGGAGGTTTCCGCTGCCTCCAGCGAGATCGGCTGGTCGAGCGTTTCGCTCAACAGTCGGCACCGCGCCGCCTCATCCAGCGAGTGGGAGGCGTCGGTCAGGCCCTGATGCTGAAAGATCGTGTCGATCACTTCCGCATAGATCCGGGCGTTCTGGCGGACATCGAGACGGGCCAAATGGAACCCAAAGGTCTCGATCTGGACCAACCAATCGCGGAGTTCCGGCGTGATCAAGTCGGAGCCGGGAAGAGGATCGAGCGCATCGCTTAACCGCTGCACGTCCTGCAGCAATTCGCAGGCGGAGCGGTAGGCAACCGCATCCTCCGAGGCCGCCGCGGGCCCTGCCGGCAAGGGCGTGGGCCGAGCAGTCGATTGGTCAGTTGATTGGTCAGTTGATTCGTCAGTCGATTCACCAGCGGGTTCGGCCCCCGGGAGGGAACCGTGTTCCACCTCACGGTGAGTCGCTTCCAATCGCCAGCGAATCATCGACAGCCAGCGTCGGCAAAGCTCACCCGGCGGGAGTTCGGCGAGTCGGCTTTCCAACACCGGCCACTGCGCGGCGGCCTGCTGGAGGCGGGCGGCGAGTGCTCCCGAAAAGCCGACCTGGCGTTCGGACAGGCTTAACGAATCAAACAGGGCATCGCAGGATTGGAGATGGAACTGCAACGCTTCCCGCCGAAGCCAGGCAAACGTCTGCGCGGTCACCTCGGCGGTGACGCCGGGATGCCCATCGCGGTCTCCTCCGATCCAGGATCCAAACGTCAAGCAGGGGCGGGTGACCTCGACTTGGCCTTGGTACGCCTCTCGCAAACCGCGCCGCAGTTCCTCGGCGACACGCGGGACCTCGGCCCAGAGGGTCGGCTTGATCGAGAGCCCGCGGCCCACTTCCTGCATCACCGAAGGCCGCCAGGGACGGATGAAGTCCGTCTGCCACAGCTTGGTGATCTCCCCGCGGATCCGCCGCTCGAGGCGATCGTGCTGGGCCGGTAAGGGGTCGTCCGTATAGTCGGCCATCAAACCGCGGAGGGTCCGCAGTTTCGCCCGCACCGAACGCCGCTTCGCTTCGGTCGGGTGGGTCGTCAGCACGAGTTCGATCTGCAAGCGATCGATCAACGTTTGCATGGCGGCGGCCGGCTTGCCGGATTCCCGCAACGCCGCGACCGCCGCTCGAATCGATTCGCGACGCGGGCCGGGGTAGGAACGGCGGGCACGCTCGTTCAGGGTCCGCACGCGTTGCCGATCCTCGACCAGGTTCAACAGGTCCAGGAAAACCGTGAAGGCCCGCACGACCACCTGGATCTGCTCCTGGTCGAGCGTGGCGATGCGGGCGATGATCCGCGACTCCGCGTCATCCTTGCCGGAACGACGGTCCCAGGCCGCCCGGCGGAGGTCCTCGATCAACTCGAAAGCGTCTTCGCCCGCCTGCTGGCGGATCACCTCTCCCAGGATCGTTCCCAGGAAGGCGATCTCACGGCGTAAGGCTTCGTCGTTCGGCATGTCCGTTCCCAATTTGCTGCATCCGCTCGGTGAATTCACGTGCGCGAGGGCTCGCTGACTGCAGGATTCGCCCGTTCTTCCGCTGCGGTCGCCAGCGGCTCGACCGCTTCCCACAGGCCTTCCAGACCGTACCGGAAGGTTCCTTCTTCGTCGACGGCTATCAAGTGAAGCCAACCCCCACTGACCAGATTCGATAGCAGTTCGTGCTTGTTGACGATCCGTTCCACGATTTCCCGGGGGGCGACGATCACCGCCTGGAGCCGCAGCGGCAGGTGTTGATGCTGCTCTCCCGAATGCAGCGATTGCCAAGGCAGACCGGTCTGCAGGTCGCCTCCATTGCCCGACAAGATTCCGAACCGTCCCACGACGTTATGCAGCGTCTTGGTCCCGCTGCCAAACAGCTGCGGGTCGACCGTCGAAGCGTAGTACTGCATGTTGATCCAGTGTGCGACGACCAAGGGCGCGGTCATGATGCCCTCCAGCACCTCGCCGTGGGGATCGTGCTGCGGATTGTAGCTGTGCAGGAAGACGCTCCCGTCCAGGTTGGCATCGCGGGTGAGCGAACGCGGCCCGACCACGAACGCCGCATTCCCGGCCAACCCCCATTCGGGGCGGACTTCCGACCAGTCGCGGGACCGCCGCAACAGGCTGGCGACCGAATCGCTGGCGAGGCTCGGCAACCGTTCCTGGCGGGTCCGCTCCCCCGCAGTCGCCGCCAGGTCGAGCAACTCGGCGAGGTCGTCCTGGTGGGAGTCCGGGACGGCAGCGAGGTCAAAGAAGACGAGCTGGTCGGTGGTCGTCTGATGGAGGCCGGCCAGAAAATAGGTGTCGGCGGGGATCTCGATCCCCTGCTTTGCCAGCTCCTGGCGGATGGCAGGTCGGTTCAGCAAGCGGGCCGCCAAACGGGCGTTCGGCTCTCCCGAGTGGCCGCCGCAGGCTCCGCAGTCGAGCCCCGCTGCCAACGGATTGTTTTCGCTTTCGCTGGCATGTCCGCAGAAGACCACCAAGCGGGCAAAGCCGGCGGTCAAGCCGAGACCGGTCAGCAACCGCTGGGCCAAGGTGGTCTGCTCCGCCAGCCCGCAGCCCTGCGCTTCCAGGCTCTCGAGATGCGGTCCCAACTGGTGCCGCTGTGCTTTGGCAAGCCCATCGAAGCGGGCCTCCGCCTCGGGGCCGCGGACTCCCCAGGTCTGCCTGCACAGTTTCCAGGCGTAGAACAGTCCGGTCGTCTCGACGAACGAAAAACAGCCGATCGCCGAAGTTTGAAAGGACTTCCAAAGCTTCCGCCAGCCGCGTCGTCCAGCGCGACGCGCGCGGATCGGTTCGCTCGACGCCGGGTCCAGGTCGGCCGGAACCTCCTGCACTTGCCAAGCGGGTTTCAGCAACACCGGCAGGTGTGCGAGGCCGCTCGATTCCTCCCATCCGACGACTTCGATCGGCATCCCGAAGAAGCCGGCAAAGCCAAAGGTTTCCACCCCACTGGAGACCTGCTCCAACTGCCGGCGGATCCGCTCGGAACGGACATCGATGCAGAAGACCAGTTGCGCCAGTTTGCGGGCGGTCGATGCAGGAGGGGGCGCCGCAAGGGATTGCAGCAACCGCTGCGAGAAGGCGAGCTCGCTCGCCCGCAGCAACGCCATCCGCAACCACGAATCGTCCCCGGGCGTGCGCGACGGCGGGGGGTAAGAAACCGATTCGCGGTCAAACCGTGAACTCCAATCGACCGAGATCCCGGAGACTTCGCTGAGGGCCACATCGTAGGCCAACCGGATCGCCAGCAACCCGGTCAGCGTTTGCGGGGCATGCTCCCCGTGTTGGGCATCTTGGTACTTCGCCCACGCACACCAGCCGGGGAGGCTGAAGGCTTGGCACAGCAAGACGGTCTTCCACAGCGGTGGGGGGACCCTGAGACGCGTCAACAAGGCCACGATCGCCGCTGCGGGATCGTCGGGAAGCTGGGCGACCAACCGGCGGAAGCCGGTCAGCCCTTCGGTTTCCATCTGCCGATCGTGTGCGGCCGCCTCTTTCCACGCCTGGTACAAAGGCAGCGTTTTCCAGGGACTGCTCCAGACCGCCTGCCCGCTGTCGTAGTGGGCGGCGCAATGCTTGGAGATGTCCTCGCGAATCGCCTCGGTCCAGGCTGCCCCCATGTGCCGATCCACATGCTCGGCGACCGTCCAGATCTGCCGGTGCGGGTTGCTCGCCGGCGTCGACGTTGCCTGCTCGGCCGCCACCTCCCGCAAGCGAGCTTCGACCGTCGTGCTCGACAAGCCGTGGCAGACCCCCGCCCGACTCAATTCCTCTAAAGCGGCGGCGATTTCGACCCCCCCAAACGCTCCCCGTTGGAACTCGCCGGCGTAATGCGCGAGCGGCATCAGCATCTCGCCATCCGAGAAAACCTTGAGGAACGCCCGGGCATCCATGAAGGGGCGTTGGGAGATCCCCAGATAGGGATTGACGGCCACGTAATCCTGCAGCGGCCAAACCGGAGCGATCACCTCCGCGACATCCTGCATCAATTCCGCGAATTGTTGCGCCGGCAGCGACTTGGTGGGGGCGAGCGACGAGTCTGCCGTCCCCGTGACAGTGTCTTGCAGAGTGGACATGACGATTGGTTCCGGACCGAGAAGGGAGAGAACAAAGCGGGAAGCTGGACGCGCCGGCCGTCGATCAACTCGAGGCCAGCGGTCCGAACAGACGACGCAGGGCCGGTTCGATGTAGAACCCATTGGAGGTGTGGACATAAAGCGCCCGCAGCCAACGGGAAGGCGGTCCCGCGGCGAGTTTCAAAGGGAGCAGGAAGAGGCCGAGGAAGGCGAGGAAGAAGACCACGCTGACGCCCGCCTCCCAGCTGCCCAGCGGCCGCTGCGGAACGCTCGTCTCGATCAAGCGGTTGACCCCCAGGTAACTGGCGACATAGATCCCGCAGAGCAACCCCGCGACGGCGACCGCGCGACCCAGCATGCCGCGGTCTCCGGTCATCGCGACCTGTTCCAGCCAACTGGTCAGGGCGAGGGCCAAGATCGCGCCCAACAGGAATCCGCCGGGCTTGCTCGTCGGGGCCACCCCGCTGGCGATCAGCAAGGTCGCCAGGAAGCCGATCGTGCCACCCGCCCAAAGCAAGGCGCGGGCGAGGGAAAAGCCTGTCGCGGCGGGCCGGGCCCCCTTGGTCGCCGCCGCCTGAACCAGCAGGCTGCCGCTGCTGAGGAACGCATACGCCTTGTAGAGCGAATGGGCGACGATGTGCAGCATGGCGGCCGAGAACGCACCCAACCCGCATTGCAGCATCATGAAGCCCATCTGGGCGATCGTCGAATCGGCCAAGGCCTTCTTGACGCTCGTCTGAGTCAGCATCACCGCCGCCCCGAAGCAAGCCGTCGTGCCGCCCACGATCGCCAGCACCCCCAAAGCCTCCGGATTCAACGCGAGCAACGGGCTGGTGCGGATCACCAGGAACCCGCCGGCGTTGACGATGCCAGCATGCATCAAGGCCGAAATCGGCGTCGGCGTCTCCAGCGTCTGGGGCAGCCACGTGTGAAAGGGGACCTGTGCCGATTTGGTCGCCGCGCCCAGGACCAACAGCCCCGCCGCCCATTGCATGCTCGCGGTGGCGCCGGCGGGCGATGTCGGCAGGGCCGCAAACAAGGCAGCGAAGTCGAAGGTGCCGAAGTCGCGATAGATCAGGACCGTCGCCGCGATCAGGGCGGCATCCCCCAACCGGCTGATCGTGAATTTCGTCCACGCCGCCCGCTGCGCCGCGGGGCGATGCCCGTAGTGCAGCAGCAACCGATGCAGCCCCCAGCTGGTCATCACCCAGGCGAGGAGGAAGAACAACAGATTTCCGGCCAGCACCATCAGCGAAACCGCTCCGATCGTCCAGCCGACCCAGCGATAGTAACGGGCCTGGGACGGCTCGCCGTCGAGGTAGCGGATCGAGAAGCGACAGATCACCCAGCCGACAAAGCTGACCATCGCGAACATCAGGCAGGAGACGCCGTCGTAGAGGATCGATAGCTCCAGCGATCCCGGCTCTCCCCAGCTCGCCAGCGTGGCTGTCAGCGGCTCCAGGAGCCCCGTCGCCAGCCCGATCGCCATCCCGCCGGCCAGCAATGCCTGCAGCCCGACGAGCGCTGTGATCCCGCGGCGCCAGCGGTGTCGCGAGCTGCGCGAGGTTGACGCGGGCAACAGGATGGCCGCGATCAACGCCCCGGCCGGTAGCAGTAGCAGGATCGCCCACAGTGGTTGCATCGGAGAGCTCCTCAGGAAGGGAATCGAATTAAGCGAAGGCTATTGCACGACTTTTGTGTCGTCAATAATCATTCGTGACTTAAGTGGCATTTTTCGCATTCCTGAGCGGCGCGGCGGGCAGCGGACCTGGCAAAACGCTGGAAAAGCGGGGGTAGAACAGCGACAAAAATTTCAGGAATTATTTGTCGAGGTTTCCTGTTAGAATGCGCCCCGGCAGCCGACCTTCCGGGCGGAAAGCCCGCCCAGGGGAGGTCCTGCGTTCCTTTTTGCTCTCCCTGCAAGGGCCGCCGCGCGCGGCCGTGAGACTGCTCCGATGGCCAAGATTGCGACTCCTCCGCGGGAACCGACCGGCGAACCGACGCACCGCTGGACGTTCCTGACCAACCACGCCCACGTCCTGATCGTGCTGCACACCGAACCCCAGCTGGTCCTCCGCGAGGTCGCCGGGAGGGTCGGGATCACCGAGCGCGCGGTCCAGCGGATCGTGCAGGATCTGGAAGAGGGGGGCTACCTCCGCCGCGAGCGTGTCGGCCGGAAGAACCGCTACGAGGTGTCGATCGACCGACCGCTCCGTCACCCGATCGAAGCGCATCGCGACATCGGCGACCTGTTGAAGTTGATCACCGGGTGACCCGGGCCTGAGGCAAATGTCGCCGTCGCAGGCCCGCCGTTGCCCGCCGTTTTTCCACCGGCGATCCCGGCTTCCCTCCGTCGATCCCTGCGGTGGCGGCGCCTGCCAAAGCGATCATCCGTTTAACGATTCCGGAGGCCTCTGGTACAATGGAAAGCGGTTCCAGACAACACCCCTTCTGCCACGACCGTGCCCGTTCGGTCGGCTGCCCTTCCTGCCCCTCCGCTGCGATCATGATGCCGCTGCCCCCACCCCTCTCCGTTGCCCGTTGCCTCGTGCTATTGCTGATGGTCGGGGGGGTACCTTTATCGGTCGCGGCTGCCGATAAGCCGCTTTCCTACAACCGCGATGTCCGGCCGATCCTTTCGGACAAGTGTTTCTTTTGCCACGGGCCCGATCCCGAGCATCGGGAAGCCGACCTGCGGCTGGACATCGAAGCGGATGCGAAAGCGTATGCGATCGATACCGAGGTGCCGGAGGCGAGTGCGCTGCTCGACCGGATCGTCACCGAGGATGCGGACTGGCAGATGCCGCCGCCCGAATCGGGCAAGTCGTTGACGTCGGCGGAGCGGGAGACCCTCGCCCGCTGGATCCGCGAGGGAGCGCCTTACGAACCCTACTGGGCCTACGCCAAGCCGCTCCGGCATCCGGTGCCGCCGGTCGAGGACGAGACTTGGTCGGACGATCCGATCGATCGTTTTCTGCTGGCGAGGATGGAAGCGGAAGGGCTTCGGCCCTCCCCCGAAGCCGACCCGGTGACGCTGCTTCGGCGGCTCAGCTTCGACCTGACGGGGTTGCCTCCGCGGCCCGCGACGGTGCAAGCGTATGCCGCCGATCCCCGCCCGGACGCCTACGAAGCGGTCGTCGATCGCTTGCTGGCCAGCGAGGCATTTGGGGAGCGGATGGCGATGTACTGGCTGGACCTGGTG
>CAYNVI010000066.1:0-13695 GCA_964400585.1 uncultured Pirellulaceae bacterium
CGCGTCGAGGTGGTCGGGATCGATCCCGAGAGCATCGGGCGCATGGAGGCTTACGACGCCGACGGCAACTACCTGTTTCGCGCCAACACGCCGGTGCTGCAGGCTGGCGAAACCGCCAGCCTGCAACTCGCCGATCAAGCCGGACAGATTGCCAGCGTCCGCATTTTCGGCCAGGCCCGCAGCGAAGTGGCGCTCACCCAGTTCGCCTTCGGACCGCAACATCAGACGCAGACCGATGCCCACGGCACCCTACGGCTGGACAACCTGCCCGACGGGACGTTCGAAGTCACGCTGCAGCCGCAACTGGTCATCCACCAACCCAGCCTCCCTGACTGGCAGGATGGCACCGGCGAAGTCACCGTGGGCGGCAACGCTGCGGGCGACTGGTCGATCCCCGTCCGCCGCGTTGACAGCCCCTTCATGAACGTCGCCCAACCCGCCGACGTCGATCAAAACGGTGCCATCCAACCGCTCGACGCCCTCCAGGTCATCAACGACCTCAATCGCGACGGGAGCCGGATCCTTGGCGGTAGCCCCGGGATCAGCCGCGTCGACGTCAATAACGATGGCTACGTCACCCCGCTCGATGCCCTTTCGGTGATCAACGCCCTCAATCGTCAATTGCGCGGCGGCGAAGGGGAAAGCCTGCAGGCAGCCTCCCCCGCCATCACGTCGAACGAAACGCATGCCAGCGGCGCGGTCTCGCTCCCTTCACCCAGCTTCGCCCTGCTCGGATCGACGGCGGCGAGCGAACCGCCCCCCCTCTCTGCAGAAGGGGAAGGGCTCTCCGGCGAGCGCCCCGCGGGACTCCCCTCGCCGGGGGCCACCGACACGTTTTTTCGCGATCTGGCTGCCGAGCAGGAAACGCCTCCGAAATCCTCGCCCCCGGTTGCCAATGGGCCTCCCGCCACCAGCCTGGCGGTCGGGATGCTGGAAAAAGTCGGGCGTGAGAAAATCGGGCCCCGCCCTTTTTTCGGGGAACCTTTCCGACGGTAACGATTCTAAGCCCGTAACCCCCTCCGCCCGTCGGATTCGATTTTCTGGAAATCTTGATAAGCAAGGAAAGCCAGCTAAGATAGGGCCGAAGTTCGCGGTCGTCGCTCTTGGGAAGCTTCTCTATCGCCAGCGGCGCGTCCTCGCAACGAATTTGCAGCACCCCTCGGGATGAGCGGCGCCGCCGTCTCCTCGAGCGAACACCAGTCAAAACCCCCCGGAGATCACGTGCATTCAGCTCGGCGACCGGTCGTCGCGGCCGAACGACGTGATCCCGCAGCACCCGATCGTTCCGACGATTTCCGGTGCCATCACCTCATCAGTCAGCTGTCGTCTTCACAAATTTGGGATCGGCGATGAAATCGTTTGGCCGTCTTTTCAGTCGCTCACGGAAATATTCCAGCAAAACCGCACGGCAGGCGAGGCGTCCTCGGCGTCTGCGGAGCGAGACGTTGGAACGGCGTCAGCTGCTCGCCGGCGACATCCTGGCGCATCACAATTATTTGGTCTCCCAAGACGTTAACCGCGACTTCGAGATCAACCCCACCGATGCGTTGACGGTGATCAACGCGATGAACAGGTACGGCAGCGGCTCGACCGACCGTCTGCCGCTGGGCGAAGGATCTTCCTACGTCGACGTCAACGCCGACGACCAGCTGACGCCGATCGACGCCTTGCAGGTGATCAATGCGCTCAACCGCGGCGAAGGGGTCGGGGAACTGCTCGAATTACGCCTCGACGTGCGGGAACATTTCAATACCGCCGTCGACCCCAACGACCCGGGCAACCCGCCGATCGATCCGAGTTTGCTGCCCGCCGGCAGTCGCGAACTGACCGTTTCGGTCGGCGACATCGTCGACCTGGAAATTTCGTACGAAGACCAGCGGGGGGGGCTGACCAGCGACGACATCGGGGCGTTCACGATCTTCGCCGACTTGTTGACGACGACGCCCGGCGTCACCTTCTCCGACTACGTGGAACCGGTCCTGACCGAAACGCAGGACCTGATTTTCTCCAGCGACTTGGCCCAGGCCGAGGGTGGAAATTTACTCGTGTCGTTGGAAGGCAGTTCGGAACCCCCGATTTCGATCCCGGCTTCCAGCTTGCAAACGGAGAGTCCGGTTGAGCTGATCAGTGGCGCATTGCGAACCGCGGGATTCACCGAAACGGCGGAAGACGGCGTCACCGAACTCGATCAGTTCCAGGTCAGGCAGCTTCCCTCCTCCGGCGACGCCGATGCACCGTTTGAATTCCGCATCCGCTTCCTGGGCGATGCGTTGGCCAATACCCAGATCCCCAACATCGTTGTGGATGTCTCGGGGGTAACCAGCACCGCTCCAGGTTTTGATCTGACCTTCGACTTGATCGAGATCCCGGCGGTCAATCCAGACGGCTCGGTCAACAGCAACGCGCTCCCCTTCAACATCAACACCTTCAGCCGGACCTATTTTGGCCCCCGGGGGGTCAACTCGCGGTTTTACAACCTCAGCAACGGCGGCGATTTCACAAGTGACGGCTTCGATGAGGTCGGCGGCGTGGGCCAGGTACTGACCAACGGGATCGATCCTCTCCCCGAGCCCTTTGACGCCTTCAGCCTCCCGGTGCGGTTCGTCCAACCGATCGACAACTTCGTCATCCAATTGGACCCTCCCGATACGTCGGCCGCCGCGATCACGCTATACCCCGGTAACGACGGGGACATTCTTGGCCCGGACCAGATCGAAATCGATACCACGGACGATCCGATCTCCGCGGAAGACGATCGTTTCGGACTGGTCGTCTTCAATGCGGTCGAAGGCCCGGTCGTCGCCAGCCCCGGCAGCATCACCCTGAACGAAGATCTCGATCCGCCGGGCGGCAACTCGATCGACCTGCTGCCGCTGGTCGAAGATATCGAAGACCCGAACGCGACGCTGACGATCACCTCGGTCAGCGACGGAACGATCGGGACGGTCTCGCTGAACGGTTCGGTCGCCACCTACGTCCCCGCTGAGGACGCCAACGGACCGGACAGCTTCACCTACACGGCCACCAACGGCACCGACTCGGCGACCGGGACGATTTCGGTGGCCGTCAATCCGATCAACGATCCTCCCGCCGCGGGCGATGACACGCTCAACGGGACGCAGGATATCGTCCGCCTGATCCAGCCCAGCGAACTGCTCGGCAATGACAATGGCGGTCCGGCCGACGAGGACCAGACGCTGACCATCACGTCGGTCAGCCCGCTCGCCGGTACGGATCCGACCCTCGGTTCGGTCGTTCTGAATAATGACGGCACCGTCTCCTATACCCCGCCCGCCGGGTTCTTCGGCACCGATCGCTTCCAGTACACGGTCGAGGATTCGGGGGGGCTGACCGATACGGCGGTCGTCACGATCGAGATCGCCGAAGTGAACACCCCGCCGGTCGTGAATGACGATACGCTGACCACGCCGGAAGATACCCCATTGACCTTCACCGAGGCCGATCTACTGGCCAATGACACCGACAACGGGGTGATCAACCTGGTCAGTCTCGACGAGAACCTCGACCCGGCGACCGAAGGGACGATCACCGATCAGGGCGATGGCTCCTTCACCTACGCGCCGCCGGAAAATGTCTTCGGCACGGGCCTGGCCAGCTTTACCTACACCGTCAGCGACGGGGAATTCCAAGAAACCGCCACCGTGACGGTCGATGTCACGCCGGTCAACGATCCGCCTGTCGCCACCGACGACAGCCTGACGGCCGATGAACTGACCACCAACACGCTGGACGTCTTGGCCAACGACAATGCGGGCCCCGGCGATCTCGACCAGACGCTGACGATCACCGCGATCAATACGACCGGCACCAGCGGGACCGCGTCGATCATCAACAATGGGCAAAACATCTCGTTCACGCCCGCGGGATTGGCTCCCGATACGACCTCGCTGAGCTACACGATCGAAGACTCCGAGGGGCTCTCCGCGACCGCCACCGTCAACATCAGCGTGGTGCCGGCGATTCGCCCCCGAGCGGTCGGTGACAGTGACACCGCCGCCGAGGATAGCGGCGTGATCAATCTGGATGTGCTCGCCAATGACCTGCCCAACCTCGGGGAAGAGGCGACGCTGGAAACGGTCAGCAGCCCGCTGGAAGGCGACGCCATCGTGGCGATCAACGATGGCGGCACTCCCGGCGACAAAACCGACGATACGATCGACGTGGCGCCCGCCGACGATTTCTTCGGGCCGATCAGCTTTACCTACGCGATCAGCGACACCGCAGGTGTGGTCAACGATCCCGCCGTCGCCACCGCCACGGTCACCATCAACATCACCCCCGTCAACGATCCGCCCGAATTTGTCCCCGACCCGCTGGTTACGACGCCAGAAGATACGCCGCGGACGATCGACGGCAACGGCTTGCTGGCCAATGACAATGTCGGGGCCGATAACGAGACCGACCAGTCGCTGGCGATCACCGGCGTGACCGCCACCTCCGATCAAGGCGGCACGGTCAGCCTCGACGGCAGCGATTTGATCTACACCCCGCCGCTGAATTACAACGGCCCCGATCAGATCACCTATACGATCGCCGACGGCGACGGCCCCGCTGCCGAGACGACGACCGGCACCTTGAACCTCTCGGTCACGCCCGTCAACGATCCTCCCACGCCCGGCGCCCCCAGCCTCAGCGGGACGGAAGATACGCAGCAAACGCTCCCCGAGTCCCAACTGCTGAACGGTTCACTGGCGGGGCCGACGACCGGAACCCCCGAAGCGGGGCAAACCCTCTCGGTGACCGGGCTCGTTTCCGCGACCTCCGAGGCGGGCGGCACCCTGTCGCTCGATAACGACGGAAACGTCACCTACAACCCACCTCAGGACTTCAACGGCGACGATTCGTTTGTGATCTCGATCAGTGATGACGGGATGCCGGTCGCCTCGGCCAACGTCACGGTCAGCCTGGACATTGCCGCGGTCAACGATCCCCCGGTCGCTCAGGACGATTCACTGGTCGCTTTCCAGAATGTGGTCGCCACGTTTACGCAAAGCCAACTGACCGCCAACGATGTGCCCGGGCCCGACAACGAATCGGACCAGACGTTGAAAGTGCTCGCGGTCAACGCCTTGCCTGGTCCGGGGATCCAAAGTGTCTCGCTGAACAGCGACGGCACGATCCGCTTCGAACCGGTCACCGACTTCGAAGGCAATGCCCAGTTTGAATACACGGTCTCCGACGGCGAACTGACCACCACCGCCATCGCCACCGTCGAAGTCCAGAAATTCCAGCCCAGCCGGATCGCTGGATCGGTCTTCTTCGATAACATCGAAAGCCTCGTCAATCCGGTGCGCAATGGCGTCCAGGATTTGGGGGAAGCGGGCCTCTCGGGCGTCACGGTCACGGTCAGCAGCGGCGCGGCGGACAACGTCACCGGGGTGGCGATCGCCCGCTCGACCCTCACCGAAGTCGATGGCGGCTTCGCGTTCGACAACCTGCCGCCCGGCCAATTCACCGTCAACTTGGACGTCCCCCCGATGGTGATGGACGGCCCCGATTTTGCCGGGACCCAAGGCGATGCGGACGCGGTCGCGAACCAGTTCACCCTGGGGATCCCGCAACCCGGCGGGGTCCAAGCGGTCGATTACCGCTTCACGATGCTGGGCCTGATGGGGGCCGCCAGCGAGACGGGAACGATCCTGGCAATCGATTACTTGAACGAGAATCCCGACACGGCCGCCGATTCCGATTTCGGTCGCCAGGGCGGCTCGGCCGCCCTGAACCCCGATGGCTCGATGTCCTTCTTCAAAGGACGTGAAGGCCTCGATGACGCTCGCTTCATCGAAGTCGCACTCAACGGCGACCAAGACGAGGCCCTGTTGAGCTACATCGATAAAGCGACCGGTGTGGTCCGCACCGCCCGCCTGGACGCCAACCAGTTCCTGGTCGTCCCCGACGGCAACGGGGGCGCGGTCGTGCGGGTCTTCGGCGGACTCGAAGATTTCGATTTTGCGGACTCGCCCGAGCAATTGCTGGAACAAGAATTCGGCAACTACCGCGACGCGATCGATCAAATCATGGGCGGGCAGGGATAACGTTCCGCCATGTCGGACCCTTCTGCCCCTCACCGCATTCGCTTGCGGGGCCCCTGGCTGCGGTGGTCCGGAACGCTCGCGAATGTCCAGCAAGCGGTCCGGGTCACGGTACCCGAACCTTCCCCGGCGGCGGCCCCGGAAGCGAATCCTTCCGGAACGGATGCGGTGCCGATCTTCTATCGCCGCGCGTTCAATCGCCCCAGCGGGCTGACCGCCGCGACCCAGCTGCAATTGGTGCTGCGAGAGGTCCCCGAGCTCTCGGCGGTCTATCTCAACGAGGTTTCGCTCCCCTTCGCCACGACCGGACCAGGGCACTACCGCATCCCGCTGCACCACTGCCTGGCGGGAGGAAATCGGGTCGACCTTCAATTCGCCGCGGCCGCCCCCTCCTCGCGACGGCTCAGCGGCGACATCTGGCTGGAGATCCACGAGCCGGACGCTGCGAAATAGTCTCGCTGGTCGATGATCCGTAAACCGGATCGATGATCCGCCTTTTGTCGACCCCTTCCCGCGCCTACGCCGGTCGCGCTGCGGGAATCTGTTTGCCTTGCAATTGGTAAACGTACCGCAGGACCTCGGCAACCGCCTGGTATTGCTCGATCGGGATCGAATCACCCACGTCGACCGTCTTGTAAAGGACTTGGGCCAACGGCTTCCGTTCCACGATGGGAACGCCATTTTCCAAAGCCAACCGGCGGATCCGCTGGGCCACCATCCCCGCACCTTTGGCGACCACCATCGGGGCGGGCATGGTTTCCGGTTCGTACTTGATCGCGACCGATAACTCGGTCGGATTCGTCACCACAACGCTCGAAGACGGCACATCGTGGGCAGCCCGCTGCATCACCATCTGCTGTTGAATCTGGCGACGACGCATCTTTAACATCGGATCGCCCTCCGATTCCTTCATCTCCTTGCGGACCTCTTCATCGGTCATCTTCAGGTCCTGTTCGTGCTTCCACCATTGAAAGCAGTACTCCAACAGGGCGAGCACGAACAGCGCCAGGCCGATCCAGAAGCAGGTGCCCAGCAGGCAATCGAACAGCGTCCGAGCCAACCGAGGAATCGGCATCTCGACCATTCCCAGAATCGCCTCGTACCACTGCGTAAGCGCGAGGTAGGCGATCCAGGCGATCACCGCCACTTTGAAGACCCCAAAGCCAAGCTTGGCGACCGCCTGAGTCGAGAACAGCCGCTTCGCCCCGCTCAGCGGGCTGATATGCGACAGCTTGGGTGCCAACTTCTTGGGGCTCAGCAGTAAACCGACTTGGGAGACGTTGACCAGGATCCCCGCGAGGAACATCACGACCATCATCGGGACCACCGCCAAGGCCAACCGCTGCGTGGCGAAGAGCAACCGTTCGACGGCGGTCCCGGTGTCGAAAGGAGTCACCGCGGATCCTGCCATCTCCGATTGCGATAAGCTATCGACCAAGGTCGTCGCCAAGGTTTCGACCGCCCAGCCACCGAGCCAGTACAGCGTCCCCACGGCGGCCATCAGCATGGCCGCACTGGTCAGATCCTGACTCTTGACGACCTGGCCCTCTTCGCGGGCCTGCCGCCGCCGCCGCTCACTCGCGGGATGTTTCTTTTCCCCATTCTGTTCGGCCATCGATCACTCGCCCCCGCTCACCAGAGCTCGTCCAAGCGCAGGATCGCCTCTTCCAGTTCCGTGGAAAAGACCCAACCGGCCGTCCCCAGCGCCAGCGAACTGACCATCAACAACGTCAACGCGTTGATGCTCAAACCGATCGCCAACACGTTGATCTGCGGGAGGGTCCGGCTGACCAGCCCCGTGATCAGATTCGTCAGCAACAAGGCGGTGACGACCGGCGCCGCCACCCGAACCCCGGCGGCGAAACCGCGTGCCAGCACATGCAAGATCGTCTCCATCATGCCACCATGCAATACGACCTGCCCCGGCGGCATCTCGACAAAGCTATCAAGCAAACCCTGCAGCATCCACCGATGCCCTCCGATCGCCACCATCACCGCGGTGACCATCAGCCCCAGCAAACGGGCCAACGTCGGCATGCTGGCGCGGGTCGTCGGATCCATCGCATCCCCCAACTGCATCCCGCCCGTACTGGTGATGATCTCGCCGGCCGCCTGCACGCCCGTCATCAACAATTGCACGACGGTCCCGATCAACAAGCCGATCAACGCCTCGCGAGCCAGGGCGATGGCCAGATCGACCAGGTGTGCCGGCGCCGGAAGCGTCTCAGCCGACAGGGGGGCCAGAATCGAAGGCAGGATCAAAGCGGTCAACCCGATCGCCAGCAAAGCCCGGATCCGCTTGGGAACGGTGCCTCCCACCGCGGGCATCGCCATCAGCAACGTGCTCAACCGCGTCAGTACCAACAGGAATGAGGTCAGGTGCTGCGTGACCCCCTCGCTGATTTGCTCGATCACAACATCCCCGCATTCAAAAATGCGACCCGCGTGAAATCGACAATCCGCTCGACCAACCAGGGAAGACACACCACGATCACTGCCGCCATCGCCAAAATCTTGGGGACGAACGAGACCGTCTGGTCCTGGATCTGGGTCAGCGCCTGCACCAGCCCGATCGCCAACCCAGCAGCCATCCCCACCAGCAACAGGGGAGCGCTCATGATGACCGCCGACATCAACGCCTCACGGCAAAGATCGACTGCGGATTCGGCATCCATGCCTCACCTCTTTTAACTGGCCAAAGTTCCGAAGCTATCCATCAACATCTGCACGACCAGTCGCCAGCCATCGACCAACACGAACAACAGCAACTTGAACGGCAACGAGATGACCGCCGGGGGCAGCATCAACATCCCCATCGAGATCGTCACGCTGGCAACCACCAGATCGACGATCAAAAATGGCAGGTAAATCTGGAAGCCCATCAAGAAGGCGGTCTTCAGTTCGCTCAACATGTACGCCGGCAAAAGTGCTCGCAACGGGATTTCATCCCAGGTCTGCGGCCCCGCTCCGTCCGGGTCGACGTAGCGGTAGAACATCGCGACATCTTCGTGATTGCCCGCTACCGAGATCTGACGCGCCATGAAGTCGCGGATCGGACGCGCGCCACGCTCCCACGCCTCGTCCCACTCCATCGGCTCGGTCTGCTCGGTGTACGGTTTCACCGCCTCCTCGTAGACCTCGCTCCACACCGGCGTCATCACGAACAGGGTCATGAATAAGGCGATGCTGGTCATCACTTGGCTGGGCGGCAACGACTGCAAACCGATCGCCTGCCGCAAAAGTCCCAGGACCACAATGATCCGGATGTAACAGGTCGTCATCAGCAAAATCGCCGGCGCCAGACTGAGCACCGTCAGCATCAAAACGATCTGCAGGCTGCTGGAAAGCCCCTCGGGACTGGTCCAACGTTCGGGGCCGGCGGAGACAAAGTCGCTGGGCGAATCGAGCGGATTGTCGGGCGCCTCCTGCGGGGTGATCACCTGCGGCGACGCAGCCGGCGTCCCCGGCGAAATCACCGTCGCCTCCTGCCCCCAACCAACGCTTCCTCCTCCCCACAAGACGAGCAGCAGCATCCCCAGACGGGCTCGCGGCCAACCAGCATCCATGCGCCCCTCCCGTCCTTGGAAAATTGCGAAAGCGGATCAGAAAAGTTGAAGATTAGGCATTCGCTCGCCGAGACGGAAGGTCGATTTGCTCAGCCGAAGCAGCCGAGCCCGCTATCATAGGGATCGGTTGCCCGCGGCGGCGGCCTTCGCGGGTCCCGCCGCCGGTAGCTACGCACCTCGGTCTCCCCAAGCAGTCCTTCCCCTCGCCACCGAGTCTCCCGCCATGCCGCCCCGTTTCCTCGTTTTCAGTCTCCTCCTCTGCCTCCCCGCTGGCCGGTTGGCGGCCGCCGAACCGCACCTCCCTGGCAGCCGTCCGCTGCAGCTCGATCAGCCGCTCGACGAAGCGATGGTCGCGGGGATCAACCGTTTTGCCCTCCGGGAGATTGCCGCCGCCCGTAAGCTGCGCAGTACGCACTGGCAGCCCGCTCACGCTTCGGTCGAAGCGTACCTGACCAGCATCGCCGCCAACCGAAGCCGATTCCGCAAGCAGATCGGGGCGGTCGATCCTCGCCTGCCGGCCGCAGGGATCGAGCTGAAGGCATTGGCCGAGCGTCCGGCCGAGCGCGGCAGCTGCGATCACTTCACCATCTATGCCGCTCGCTGGGCGGTCTTCCCCGGCGTGACCGCCGAGGGGCTCTGGCTGGTCCCCAGCGTCACCCCACTCGCCCGGGTCGTCGCCCTCCCCGACGCCGATACCCTGCCGGAAGCGATCGCCGGACTCCTCCCCTGCCCTTCCCCCTATGCCGCCAACCTGGCGGCGGCCGGTTGCGAAGTCCTGGTGCCCGTCTTGATCAATCGCGATGACACGCATGCGGGGAACCCGCAGATCGGGCGGATGACCAATCAACCGCACCGCGAGTTCCTTTATCGCCAAGCCTTCGAAGTCGGCCGCCACATCATCGGCTACGAGGTTCAAAAGGTGCGTGCCGCGGTCGATCAATTCGAACGTCGCAATGCCCTCGAGCCCACGCCGCTCCCGATCGTCGTCGCCGGCGCGGGCGAAGGAGGCTTGCTCGCCTTCTACAGCGCGGCGGTCGATCCCCGCATCGACGGCGCCTTGGTCAGCGGCTATTTCGATCGCCGCGAGGAGATCTGGAAAGAGCCGATTTACCGAAACGTGTGGCGCCTGCTGGCCGAGTTCGGCGATGCGGAAATCGCCCGTCTGATCGCCCCCCGCGGCCTGTACGTCGAAGTGGCCCCGCAACTGCCCCAAATCGACGGCCCTCCCCCCGTTCGCAAGGGACGGCGGGGAGCCGCCCCCGGCGTCATCCGCACGCCCCAGCGAAGCTCGGTGGCGGAGGAGGCGGAGCGGGCCGCGCTCGCTTGGCAGCGTCTGCGGTCCGCAACGACCCAGCCGGAAAATCGCTTTCGTCTCTCCCCGCCCGAACTCGATGGACAACCTCCGCTCACCTATCCCGCCCTCCGCGCTGGCCTCGATGAGATCGGGATCCGCTTGCCCGTTGCCGCTCCGACCTACAACTTGGAAATCGCTCCCGGCATCGCCGCCGGCGCCAGCAAGCGGCAGCAGGATCAGGTCGCTCAATTGATCCGGCACACCCAACGGATCTTGCAAGTCAGTCAACGTCAGCGGGATCGGTTCTTCGCCGCCGATCGCCGCTCGCTGGAAGCCTGGCACGATTCGGCGGCGACTCTCCGCGACCGAGTCCACCGCGAACTGATCGGCCGTCTTCCCCAGCCGACGCTACCACCCGATCCACGGACGCGTCAGGTCATCGACGCCGCCGACCACGTGGGTTACGAGGTCATGCTCGACGTCTATCCCGATGTGATCGCCGGCGGGATCCTGCTGCTACCCAAAGATCTGCAGCCCGGCGAACGTCGCCCCGTCGTCGTTTGCCAGCACGGCTTGGAAGGCCAACCGATGGACACGATTGTCGGCCCCGAAGGGAAGATGTACCGAGCCTACAAAGGTTTCAGCACCGCTCTGGTGCAACGCGGCTTCATCGTCTACGCACCGCAAAACCCGTATCGAGGTCACGACGCCTTCCGGACGATCCAACGCAAATCGAATCCGCTGGGACGGACCCTCTTCAGCTACATCCTTCCCCAACACCAGGTCACTCTCCGGTGGCTCGCTTCGCTCCCTCAGGTCGATCCGCAGCGGATCGGGTTCTACGGCCTTTCCTATGGCGGCAAAACCGCGGTCCGCGTCCCGCCCCTGTTGCCCCCGACCGAGGATGCCCCCGGCTATTGCCTCTCGATCTGTTCGGCCGACTTCAATCGCTGGGTCGACAAGAACGCGGCCTACCACGTTCCCTTTAGCTACCTCTACACCGGCGAATACGAAATCTTCGAATGGAACATGGGGCAACTGGTCGATTACGGCGAATTGGCGATGCTGATGGCCCCGCGACCCTTCATGGTAGAACGAGGCCATCGCGACGGCGTCGGGATCGATCCGTGGGTCGCCGCCGAATATGCCAAGGTTCGCCAACATTACAACCAGTTGGGCATCGGCGAACGGACCGAGATCGAATTTTTCGACGGCCCGCACACGATCCACGGCGAAGGGACGTTCGCCTTCCTTCACCGTCATCTCGACTGGCCGCCGCCGGCTACCGAGTGACCGCGGGTGGGGGGCCGACGATCAACGCTCCCCGCGCTCCGGCTCCCCTGCGGTCGCCGCCCCCTCCGGCATCGCCACCGCGAGCGGGCGTTTTCCTACCAGCCGCACCGCCAACAGCAGCCCTCCGATCCCCAGCAGGATGCACCATCCCGATGCGAGTCCCCAGGCCGCCGGTATGGTTCCGCACAGGATCGCGATCCCTCCTGCCAAGAGGGCATACGGGATCTGCGTCCGCACATGTTCCACCTGCTGACAGCCGCTGGCCCGACTCGACAGCACGGTCGTATCGGAAAGGGGCGAGCAGTGGTCGCCAAAAATGGCTCCGGCCAATACGCTGCCGGCGGTCGTCAAGAAAATCGCATGTCCGGGATCGTTCCCGCTGGCCTGCAACCCCAACTGTACGGCGATCGGCGTCAACAGCCCCATCGTTCCCCAACTGGTCCCCGTGGAAAAGGCGACCCCCGCGGCCACCAGGAAGACCACCGTCGGCAGGCACCAGCCGGGAAACCCTTCCTGCAGCCAACCGGCCAGATAACCGCCCGTGTCGAGGTAAGTGTCGCCGGTCATCTCGGAAAGCGCCCAAGCAAGCCACAGCACGACCATCGCCGGCAAGATCTGGCCCGCGCCCCGCACGGCGCCCGCCAGCAACGCCGGAAGACGACTTCCTTGTTGAGCCCACCCGCCGGTGGCCAGGGCGACCAGCGATCCGACCGCCCCACCCACGATCATCGCCAGGTACGAATCGCTGTTCCCGATGACTTCCCCCCAGTAAGCGATCCCGCTGTCGGTTGCCGCTGCACCGCCGAGCGCCCCGCGTCCCGTCACGATCAACACGGCGATGACGCTCCCTAGGCAGGCGAAGATCGGCAAACAAGCGGCCAGCCACGACCGCCCCAAGCTCGGGCTCCCCGCGGTCGCCTCGCCGTCCGTGCCTTCGCCGTCCGTGCCTTCGCCGTCCGAGCCTTCGCCATCCGAGCCTTCGCCATCCCAAGCGGCCTGTTCCGCGGTGCGCATCGGTCCAAAGTCACGACCGGTGATCGCGACGATCGCCACCAGCGCGATCGCCAAGATGGGATAAAAACGGTACGGCAACGACGACAAAAAAACCTGGAACGCGGTCGCCTCGACCGGCGGTTCGGCCAACGCCAGCCCTTCTCCGATCAACGTCATCTCCGTCACCACCCAGGTACTGATCAACGCCAAGCCGGCGACCGGGGCGGCCGTCGAATCGACCAGGTAGGCCAATTTCGCGCGGGAGATCCGAAACGTGTCGCAGCTGCTGCGCATCGTTCCGCCCAGCAACAAGGTGTTCGCATAATCGTCGAAAAAGATGCCCAATCCCAACACCGCGATCAAACTCTGGCCGCTCCGCCTTCCCCGAATGAAACGCCCGACCCAGCCCACCACATCGCGCAGAGCCCCGCTCGCCTCCAGCGAACCGACCATCGCCCCGAACAACAGACTGAACAGCAAGACTTTGCCATGGTCG
>CAYNVI010000067.1:0-11365 GCA_964400585.1 uncultured Pirellulaceae bacterium
ATTAAGTCAATCCTGTGAAGACACTTAGCGACGATTGACGAAAATTGGCAACGGCGACGAAGTAGGCCGGGCAGGACTTGAACCCGCGACCGAGGCATTATGAGTGCCCTGCTCTAACCGACTGAGCTACCGGCCCATGGCCATGATCTTAGCGGCGCGCCCCCGCCCGCGACAATCCTTCCCGATTGCCCTCAGCCCGCGCCTCTCCGCCAAGGTTGCGGGAAGCATGAGCCTCGGCTTGGCCCCTCCCCCTAACCCCCTTCCCCCAACCCGTTCGCGGTAACGTTGTAGCTGGCAGCCACGTTTTTCGCGCGAACGGATGGGGGAGGGGGGACTAGGCTTTGTCAGAAAACCGCCCCTCATCCTCTCCTTCTCCCCCGCAATCCGCGGCGCGGCGGGGGAGAAGGGACATCGCGGAGTCGCCAAGCGACCCGTTTCTCGGTTTTCTGACCAAGCCTAAAACAGGCGTCGCCTGATGAACAACGGTCGGCCAGCGGATCTCGCTACGGAAAGACTTTCATCAGCCCAGCTGCCTGCTGCCGGGGGCGATCATTCGCTGGTTTCGGCGGTGGCGGGGACCTCGAGCAATCGCCGCATCGCCCGGTGCAGGACCGCTTCGGCGCCAGGAGCCACCCGCGATGCCCGCCCGCTCGTTTCGTAACCGCCCTGCGAATAGGCGACCTCGGTGCCGATATAGCCCGGACCGTATTCGCCGTAGGCCGCCATCGCGACAAACAGCTCGGGCCGCATCCGCTGGGCGGCCAACTGGTACTCGACAAACAGCTCGCCCGGCATGTGCAGCACGCGGACCGGTCCGATCCGCAGGCAACCGAGCGCGATCGTTTTGCCCGCTTCGGTCTGCCGCAACCAGGCGAGATGCTTGGCGGCGGTGACCCGTTCGCTGCGGCTCGCCTGGGGATCGGTCAACGTCGCCACCAAGGGTTCTTCCTGCAGATGCGCGCCCCGCGGCAACGTCACGGCCTCGCTGTCCCAGCCGACCATCGCGGGGGGGAGCGGTTGGCGATCGGCGGCGGCGAACGCTTGCTCCATCGCCGCGGCCACGCGTCCGGCCAGCCGCGCCCGGTTGGCGGGGGCCCCGTCGTTCCATTTGCCGGCGCCGATGTTTCCGCCCGCGCCATTGAAGTGAATGTGCGGCACGTCGGTTTCGGCCTGCCGAGCGTTCCGCGCATAGCCGGGGAAATCGGGATTCGCCTTGCCGGTGCGGTAGTAACTTTGCGGATGCGTGGCGTAGTAACTGAGGACCGCGACGGTCTGGTCCTGGCGATAGAAGCGGATCAACCGCAACCACGGATCGATCGTCCCGGTCGGGAGGGCGCGGACCTGTGGATCGCGGGTTGCGGTAAAGCGGGTGACCGCGACACGCCCGTTGTCGCCCAAGATCCGCCGATTGGAGGCGACCCGTTCCACCTTGGCTTTGCCCCATCCGATCCCATCGATCGGCTGGGCGTCGCGCGATGCCTCGGCGACCGCCGCTGCAGCCCGCTGAAACAGGTCTCGAGCCCCCGGCACGTCGTAATGGGGAAAGGTGTCGCCATAGTGGGCGAGCAGACTGGCGGCCGTGAAATCACAACGTGGGGCGTCGTGCTGATGGAGGACATGCACCGAGACCCGCTCGATATCGGTCCCGGCGGCCTCGGCCAGCCGTTTGCAAAATTCGTGATGGGCCTCGTTGGCGATCCCCAACCAGTCGACCGCGACCAGCACGATCGGCTTGCCCGCTCCCTGCAGCACGACCCCTCGACAGGAGAGCGGATCGAGGACTTCGATGCAGGTATCGTAGGCCAGTTGGGTGCCGATCGCGGGCGAGGCATCGACCGCGAAGACCCCCAGCCGCAAGCCATCAGGCGCGGCCGCGGTCGCCGGCGAAACGGAGGGACTGGCCCAGGCCATCAACCAGCAGGTCACAGCGAGCAGCCCCCATGGCCGCAAGCGGGTTGTTCCAAATCGTTTCGCAATCCTTTCCCGTTTGCCACGCTTCATCATTCGGCTCCTTCAGTTTTCTCGGCGAGGGTGGAAGCCTGCGGCGCGCGGAGGAAGGCGATCAGATCGTTCATCTGGGCGGGGCTGATCTCCTTGGCAACGTCGGTCGGCATCAAGGAACGGTTGGAGGTCTGCAGCGATTCGATATCCTCGCGTGGGATCACTGTCGCCTCCGCCTTCTCACTGAGGATCCGCAGGCTGTTGGCCGTTTCGCTTTCCAAAATCCCCGAGACCACGCGGCCGTAGTTAGTGACCACCTGCACGGTGTGGTATTTCGGATCGACCTCCGCGTTCGGGTCGAGGATCGACAGCAAGATCTGGCTGGGAGATTTCGTCGTCAGCGAGCGCAGATCGGGCCCGACCGGTTTGCCGAGCGTCCCCATGCGGTGACAGTTGACGCAGGTCTTGCGAAAGATCTGCTGACCCGCCTCCCGATCGGCCGGTGCGGCGAGCGCCTCTTGATAGGTCGCCATCTGGGCGGCAGGGACGCTGGTCGGGATCGCGGCGAGTTTATCCGCCACCTTCCCCCGCAGTTGCGGATCGGGGTAATTGCGCAAGGGACGCAGGACCGCTTCGGACAACGCATCGCCGCGCAGCGAACCGTCGACGATCGCCGTGGCGATCGCTTGCAAACCGGCGGCCCGTTCGGCCAGCGATTGCAAGGCCAGCCCGCGCATCATCGGCGTCAACTGCGAGAGGTGATCCATCACCCACTGGGAGGCCGCCTGATCGTGGCCGGCCAGTTCCTGCAGCGCCAACTGCTGCACCTGGGGAGATTCGCTGGGCTGCATCATCTGCTTGAGCAGCGGCGTGACCTGGTCGGGGACCGCCCAGCGGACGAGCCGCAGTTCGGGCGGCGACAGGCCAGCGGCATCCTTCGCCGAGGCGAGCGTCTCCTGGACACGGGGCAGCAGTGATTGCTTGACCCAATCCGCCAAAGGCTCGGTTCGATCATTGATCGGCAAGCCTTCCAACTGATCCGCGACCGCCGCCCGAAAGAGCGCGTCGTCGATCTGTTGCGAAGGGGCTTGATTGTCGAGCGGTTCCAACATGGCCACGATCTGGGCGGGCCCCTGATTCCCTTCGGCATACAGCAACTGACAGACGACCGAGCGCATCCACGGCGTCACATCGGCGTCCTCGCGGTCGGCCAGCTGCGTGCCCAGCTTCTGGGCGAAGGGCAGCGCGGCCTTGCCGAGCGAGCCCTCGACCGCCCAGCGGATCCAGGGATCGGCCGGGTCGTGGGCCGCGATCTGCGCCAAGACTTCGCTGCGGGAGTCGCTCTCGGGAAGCAACGTTAGGGCTTCGTAAGCGAGCTGGAAGCGAACAAAAATCGAAGGATCATCGGCCAACGCCTGCCAGAGGGCGCTGAACCGCGAGAGATCTTCTTGCGGGCCGAGCGTGCGGACGGCGACTTTGATCGCCTGCTGGCGGACGCGGGGGTGCGGATCGCGCAGCCCCGCCTGCAGGGTCGCGTCATCCACCGCGGGTTCGCTGCCCGACATACCGGCCAGGCTGGCCAAAGCCTGCAGCCGTCCCGCCGGGTATTCCCCTCCGCGGACGACGACCCGCAGCGGATCGATCGCCGCCCGATCCTGCCGTTCGAACAGCAGCCGTGCGGCCGTCCGGCGATGCCAAGCGTTGGGGTGATCGACCATCTTGACCAGTTCGGGCGTGGCCATCGTATCCATCGCGGGAGCTTTCCGGCGCAGCGGTTGATCCTCCGCGACGACACGCCAGATCCGCCCGCGATGATTGCCGGAATTGAGATCGAGCTGGGACTTGATTACCGGCGGCAAGCTCTTCGGATGCTCGATCACTTCGCGATACATGTCGGCGATGTAGAGGGCCCCGTCGGGACCGGTTCCCAGCTGGGCGGGGCGGAACCAGACATCGCGGCTGCGGACAAATTCCGATCCCGCATCGATCCGCTCGCCCTGTTTCCAGAGACCATCGTCGAGCAGGCGTTTGCGATGGACCAGATTGCTGCCGACGTCACAGACCAAGGCGAGCGGGGTTTCGGATTGCGGCCATTGGTCGCCGTCGTAGTAGTAAACGCCGGTCGCGCCGGTGAAGTAACCGGCGGCACGGCCGCCCCCTTCGATCGGGCCGCCGACTGCTCCGGAAACGCGCATGTGGGTGCGGAGGATCCGCCACGGCTCGACGGGCGAAATCCGGAAGACGTCGGCCTGGGGACCGTCGAGGGCGATGCTGCGTCGCAGCGACGGGGTTTGCGAATAACGGGTCGCGCGGCCGCGTCCCGTACCCGGCAATAAGACTTGCTGCAAATGGTCGCTGTTGCTGCAGACGAACTTGTCGCCCCAAGGATCGAGCGACAGGCCATGTTGGGCGCCGCCGTTGACCGGTGCCATCGTTTGCTGGCGGGGAGCGATGGCAAAATCGCGCCGGGAGAGCTTCAACGTCTCGTCCATCTGCGGCCCCGTGACCGTGGCGCCGCTGCTGCTGGGCGCGCCGTGAATGCGATTGTCGAGCCCCCAGCGAAAGCTGTTGATCAGCCCCTGGACATTGCCCCGGCCAAATCCGCGGAACCAGCGTTGCGGCTCGCCTTGGCCATCGGCGTACAAGATGTCGGGGGCGACACCGACCAGGACTCCGCCGTTCCAACTGGCGACCGCCGTCGGCCAGGAGAGGCCTTCGACCAGCGTCTCCACTTCATCCATGCGGCCGTCACCATCGGTATCGGTCAAGCGGCGGACGCGGCCGGCGAGATCTTCGGGCCGCTCGCTGTAGCCGCGCATCTCGACCACGATCAACCGCCCGCGGGCATCGAAGCAAAAGGCGATCGGATCGATCACCAGCGGTTCGGCGGCGACCAGTTCCAAGCGATACCCCGGAGCGACTTCGAAGGTCGCCGGGGCTTCGGCCGCAGCGGTCGGGGCGATCGCCTCGAGCTTCGTGTCGGGTTTCGTATCCGGTTTCGTATCCGATTTCGTATCCGATTTCGTAGCGGGCGTTTCGGAGGCGGGGGCGACCGGCGGCTCGGCTGCCTGCAGTGGCGAGGCGACGGCGAGCATGCTGAGCGGCAGCAGCCCGAGCCCGAAACAGTGAAGACGCACGAGGCGGAAAAAAATGCGGCAGGACATAAGCGAGAGGCTTTGCAAGGGTAGGTAGGCAGACGCGGCAGCGGACCGCTGGGGCGGGCCCGGCAGGCGTGTGACGGCTGGTTTTGGGAAGCCCATAGCGATCGGCGGTGCCGCCAACCCACGGCCATGCCGCGAGTCACCGCTGGGAACGCGAGCCCCCGCGGAGCGCGCCAGCGGCGCGTCCCCGGAACCACGTGGACGTCCTCAGTGTAAGCGATGGCAAGCTGCCGGTTGGCGTTTCCAGCACAGGAAAGCCTGGGCGGGGCAGCAGTCCGCCCACCGGCCCCTGCCCCAGCCGGTTTTTCTCGAGATATAATCGGGGATGCGACTTCGCTCGCGGCGGCGTCGGCTTTTCCGACCGCACCCCACAGGCGGAATGAAATTTGCTTCATTTTTGCCCTTGGCGGCGGTCGCGGGTCCTCTCAGCGGGGTTTCCTCTCCGCGGGGTTGGCTGTGCACAAGCCGCGTCCCCATCCTTTACCTATTGCTTGGAGATTCAACATGACGAAGCAGACCCATTTATTGCGTGCCCTCAGTGGCGTCGCCTTGGCCGTTTTCTTGGCCCTGCCGGTGATGGCCGACCATCACAAGAAAGGGGAGCACGCCGAAGTGGAGCTCCCGAAGGCGGGAATCGCCGTGATGAAACCGACCAAGGGCAACAAGGTCCGCGGGACGTTGCGTCTGATGCAGAAGGGCAAGGACCTGTCCATCACCGGGATGATTCGGAACCTGACGCCGGGAGCGCACGGTTTCCATATCCATGAGTATGGGGATATGCGGAGCACCGACGGGACCGCCGCCGGCGGCCATTTCAACCCGTACGGGACCGAACACGGGGCTCCGGCCGAGAAGAGCCACGTCGGCGACCTCGGGAACATCATGGCCAACGCCGACGGCGTGGCAAAGGTCGATACCGTTTCCAAGGGGACGGCGCTCCACTTTGTGCTCGGTCGCTCGTTTGTCGTGCATGCTGGCAAGGATGACCTGGAGAGCCAACCCTCCGGCGCGGCGGGCCCCCGCGTGGCGGTCGGCGTGATCGGCGTGGCCAATCCCGAATTCAAGATGCAGCGGAAGAAGGCGGCCAAGTAACCCCGGCCCCCAACGCTGGCTTGCATCCTGCAAGTGGCCATGCGAGCCCGGCGGCTGCCGCAGCCGTCGGGCTTTTCTTTTGGCATGCCGGCACGGCTTGGCCTGCCGGGCAGGGTTGAGAGGCTAATTGTAACGCTGGCCCTCCCCTCGCATGGGCTCGACCCTCCCAGGCGGGAGGGTGTCGCGGGCTGGAGGTTGGGGGATGGGGGACTGACAAAGGCTTCGCCTCATGAACCACGGCGGGCAACACGGATCCTGTCTCCAAAAAGATTTTCATCAGCCCAGGAATGGGGTGAGGGGCCTCACAGGAGCGGCGGCGACGCGTGGCGGCGTTGCCATTTCATCAACCTTTTCCAGGAGAAAAACGTCTTTCGATTACGCAGCGACGATCTCCTGCGCCCCCCCTATCCCTCTCCCCCAAAAAGGCGGCGAAGATTGCGTGTCAAAATAGAACGCTCCGAGCGCCGCCTTTTCGAGGGAGAGGGGACAAAAAACAACCTCCTCCGAGCATTTGGAGCATTTGGGGTCAGCATTTGGGGTCAGAGCCTGGGCGACCAAGCCTATCGGACCGCGGCGCGGGGGAAGGGAGCTCCCGGAGAGGCAGCGACCGCGGCGGGAAAGGCCCCGCGGAAGCGGCGGGCGACGGTTCGTGAGGGTTGTGCCGGTGGCCCTGCCAGCGATCGCTTTCCGGACCAACCGCCGCCGCACTCGAGGTTAGCCGCCAGGAGATCGAAACGTACGCTTGACCGGAAGGAAGGCGGTCGCTCGCCTTGCCACGCATTGCTTGCCTTGGGGGAAAAAACCCGATGCGATTGTTGAGAGCCCGCCCGGAAGTCCTCCCCTTGATCGCCGCCACCTTGCTGGGTGCGTTCCTCGCCTTCCAGGTCCAACCGGTGATCAGCAAAGCGGTGCTCCCCTGGTTCGGAGGCTCGCCGGCGGTCTGGACGACCTGCATGCTGTTTTTCCAGGTCCTGTTATTCGGCGGCTACCTGTATGCGCATTGGCTGACGACCGCGGTGCCGTGCCGCTACCAGGGTTTGCTGCATGCCGGCTTGCTGGCCCTGGCGGTCGCGTCGCTGCCGATCCAACCGGCGGCCGCTTGGGAACCGAGCGGCGCGCGTCCACCGGTCCCGTATCTGCTGGCGATGTTGACGGTGCACGTGGGAATGCCCTACTTCGTCCTGACCAGCACCGGCCCGCTGGTGCAAGCCTGGATGGCGCAGCGGACGTCGACCGGGGGCCATTCGCACAATTCGGTTTACCGGCTTTATGCCTTTTCGAACATCGGTTCGTTATCGGCGCTTGTCAGTTATCCGTTTCTGGTGGAACCGCGCCTGGCGGTCGACGGACAGTCGGTCCTCTGGTCGTTGTTGTTCTGCGGCTTCGTCCTGCTGCAGGGCCTGTTGGCCGTGTTGTTGAGCGGAAATCGCGAACCGGCTGCTGGCTTCGCCCCGCGAACGCACGGTTCCCAGGCCTCCCTGCCGGCGGCGCGTCCCTCGCGACGGCGGCGCGCCAACTGGCTGCTGCTGCCGGCCCTCGCTTCGGTGATGTTGCTGGCCGTCACCAATCATGTCTGCCAGGATGTGGCGGTGATCCCCTTCCTGTGGGTGCTGCCGCTGAGTCTGTACCTATTGAGTTTCATCATCTGCTTCGATCGGCCCGGCTGGTACCAGCCCCGCTGGTTTGCGGCGACGACGCTGGGGCTGGTGGTGGCCATCGGCTTGGTTCACCAGACCCCGCTGGCCGACTGGATGCTGCTAGACGCCGGGTTGCATTTGGCGTTGTTGATGAGCGTCTGCATGGTCTGCCATGGCGAGGCGGCCCGGATGAAACCGCATCCGGCCCGGCTGACCGAGTACTACTTGATGTTATCCGCCGGCGGTGCGATCGGGGGCTTGCTGGTGGCGTTGGCCTGCCCGCTGCTGTTCACCACCTACACCGAATTGCCTTTGGGGATCGGCTTGGCCACCGCCTTGGCGGCCGCGGTCTGGATTGGTTACCGGGGTGGCTCCGACACGCGGGCGAGCCTGCGTCATCGCATGCGGTTCGACCTCCGCGGTGTCCGCCGCTGCCGGCCGGCCCTGGCGGCCGTCGGGCTGTTGACGGCCTGGTTGCTGGCCGAGGGCGGTCCCGCGAATGTGCTGGCCTCCAATCGCAGTTTCTTTGGAGTGCTCCGCGTGGTCGATCTGGGAGATTGTATCGGGATGATGCACGGCCGCACGTTGCACGGTCTGCAACTGGAAGGGGCGGCGGCGCAGCGACCGACTGCCTACTACGGGCCGCGCAGCGGTATCGCTCGCGTGTTGACCGCGATCGGCGAACGCGGCCCCCTGCGGATGGCAGGTGTGGGCTTGGGATGCGGCGTCTTGGCCAGCTATGGGCGAGCGGGCGACACCTGCGACTTCATCGAGATCAATCCCGGCGTCATCGAGCTGGCGCGGCAGCACTTCAGCTTTCTCAAGGCTTCTCCGGCCGACGTGCAGTGCATCGTGGGCGATGGTCGGTTGGTCCTGCAGCGGCAAGCGACCGAGCCATACGACATGATCGTGCTCGATGCGTTCAGCAGCGATTCGGTCCCCGCGCATTTGCTGACTCGCGAGGCAATGGACCTCTATCGACGTCGCCTGGCCGATCAGGGCGTATTGGTGATCCACGTCACCAACCGTCATCTACGGCTGCCTCCGGTTGTCCATCGGCTGGCGGAAGACGCGGGCTGGAAGAGCGCGCTGCTGCGTGCCCCGCTGGATGTCGATGCCCACGCTTTGGCGTCGCAGTGGATGGTGATCGCGGACAAGGCAAATCCGATCTGGCAGGCCGCCACGCTGGCGGATGCCGAATGGCCCGCGCCGGAAACCTGGGCCGACGCCCCGCTGTGGACCGATCAGTATCACGACCTGCTCAGCGTCGTCCGCCTGCGTTCGCGTTCGTAAAGTTCGCGTTCGTAAAGTTCGCGTTCGTAATGTTCGCGTTCGTAATGTGCGCGTTGCACGACCCAGGAACGGGGCATCAGCGACGCATTTCGCGTTCCAGCAGGCTCCGCAATTCGGGCGACGGTTGCTTGACCGTGACCATGCGATTCTCGCCCCCTTCCTGCAGGATCACGATGATCGACTGCCCGTCGGGTTGCGGCGAACCGGTCTGGGGGCTTGCCGCATTGAGCTGCGCCAGTCGCGTCTCGGCAGCGGCGGCGGCCGGCTGGGCGGCTTTCGGCGGGGCGGGGTACGTCTCGGAGCGAGTTTGCTGGGAAGCGAACTGGGCCGGCGGGTTGGCGGCGGAGCCCGCGGGCGTTTGCTGATAAAGCTGCCCGAGATCGACACGGTCGAGCTGCCAGCGGATCGAACCGGGACCGGTGTAGATCCCCACGTCCCCCTTGTAGTCCGCCGAGTTACAGACGCCGATCAAGCGGCCTTGCTGGTCGAACAATCCGCCGCCGCTCCGTCCATCGATGGGGGCTCCGGCGATTTCAAAGTTCGAAGCGTTAACGTGCTGGTTGTACTTGTTGACCCCGGTGATCCGGGTGTCTTGGCGGCTCGGGTCGGCCCCCCGATCGCAGCCGAAGCTGAAGACCGAATCGCCGGTCCGGACGACGTCTTCGTTGGCGAGCACGGCGACCGGTTGGACCGGCGTGGTCGGGCGAATGGCGACCAAGGCGATGTCGCGATGTTCCGCATCGTAGTCGACCAATTGTCCCAACACCGTTTGCGTTTCGCCTTGGCTGTAGACATCGACCTCGATCTTGCCGTCCCCTTTCGTTTCCCGGAAGAGGTGCCCGCAGGTCAGCACCAAGGCTTCGGGGCCGTGCGTATGGATGATCGTGCCGGTGCCGGCCCCGTAACCTTGATCATCGAAGACGCGGAGCCGCACGGTGGCAGCGCGGGCGCGTTGGATCGCATCGGCGGCCGAGACCGAAGGCATCGCTTCGACCCGCGGTTCCAGCGAGGCGAGGCGGGTTTGCGGCGGCTGGGGGCTGTTGGCGACCGAACGGGTCGGCGTCAGAGCAGGCTGCTTGCCGATGCCCAAGGCGGCTTGCAGATCGGCGAACGACTGGACCCCGACCAACCGCGCCTGCTCCTGCCCGCCGGCAAAGACGAGGTAGGTTGGGGTGCGGCGGATCCCATAGCGGACCGCCAAGTCCTGTTCCCGCCCGACATCGACGTGACGGACCGGTACGCCGGCATCTTCCAACTGCTGGACCACCGGCTGCATCGCCCGGCAGGGGGGACACTGCTGGGAACCGAATTCGATCAGCACGGCATCGTTGGGCGCCGCGGCGAGCGGCATGGCAGCGACTATCGACAACAGCAGCGCGAACGTTCTGTGACCCATCTGCGTCCCTCCCTGGACGAGCGAAATCGCGTCATCCGGATCGAGTCGATCAGCCGGCTCCGACCGGCATCCGGCAGCCGCCCCGCTCTCCGGCAGGGCCGCCCGCTCGATCCGTTCGCTCGCACACTTCCTTGTGGCGAGCGAGGCGGATGGTCGTCCTCGGGCCGGTCGGGGCCAAGAGCAACTCGCCGGCTTTGTGCCTCGCCAGGCCCCTCGCGGTTTCGATAACTCGTTGGGAATCCAGGACTTCCCGGCGGCCCGACGTTTTTGGAAAAATCTCGATTTTGACTGAAGTTTTGCTCCCTTTCGGCCGCTCGCAGCGGCCTGCTCCGGCCGGCCCACTTGCTTTACAATCCGAGCACGCGGGGCGGCCCGGTCGCCCCCCTCCGCGACGGCCTCCCGCTTGCCTGGGGCGTCGTTCCGCCTTTTTTCGTCCCCGCCCCCCGATCGATTTATGAGCTCCCGACGCATCCTCGTCACCAGTGCCCTGCCCTACGCGAACGGGCCGATCCATATCGGGCATCTGGTCGAATACATCCAGACCGACATCTGGGTCCGTTTTCAGAAACTCCGCGGGCATCGCTGTGTCTACGTCTGCGCCGACGATACACACGGCACGGCGATCATGATTCGCGCCAAGAAGGAAGGACGCAGCGAAACCGATCTGATCGCCGCGATGAGCGAAGCCCATCAGCGCGATTTCGCCGGCTTCGACATCGTGTTCGACAATTACGGGAGCACCAACAGCGAAGAGAACCGCCAACTGTGCCACCGCATCTGGAGTGCGTTGCGGGAAGAGGGATTGATCGCCGAGCGACCGGTGCAGCAATTGTTCGACCCCGAAG
>CAYNVI010000067.1:11375-13626 GCA_964400585.1 uncultured Pirellulaceae bacterium
AGCCGAGACCTTCCTGGCCGACCGGTTTGTCCGCGGCACGTGTCCCTCCTGTGGGGCGACGAATCAACCGGGCGACAACTGCGGCAAGTGCGGCTCGACCTACAGCCCGATCGACCTGATCGACCCGCAAAGCACGCTCAGCGGGGCGACCCCCGAACTGCGGGAAGCGACCCATCTCTTTGTGGAACTGGAAAAACTGCACGCCTTCCTCGACGACTGGGTCGGCAACTCGGGAGCGATCCAGCCCGAAACGGCCAATTACCTCCGCGGCCATTTCCTCAAGGATGCCCTCCGCGACTGGGATATCTCACGGCCCGCCCCTTACTTCGGTTTCGAAATCCCCGATTCGCCGGACAATTACTGGTATGTCTGGTTCGATGCTCCGATCGGGTACGTGGCCAGTACTCAACAATGGTGCGAAGCGAACGGCGAACAGCTGGCCGATTGGTGGAATTCCCCCACTACCGAAATCCATCACTTCATCGGCAAGGACATCACCTACTTCCACACGCTCTTCTGGCCCGGCATGTTGAAGACGGCCGGCTTCCAGTTGCCGACCAAGGTGCGGATCCACGGCTTCCTGACGGTCGATGGGGAAAAAATGAGCAAGTCGACCGGCACGCTCGTCGCCGCCTCGACCTACCTTGACCGCCTCGACCCGTCGTACCTGCGATACTTTTACGCGACGAAGCTAACCCCGCGTGTCGAAGACCTCGATCTCGGCCTCGACGAGTTCGCACAAAAGGTCAACAGCGACCTGGTCGGCAAAGTCGTCAACCTGGCAAGCCGCGTCGGCAAGTTCGCCCATCGCTTGGGGCTCTCGAAAACTTACCCCGAAGACGGCGGACGCTTTGCCGCCGCCGCCGCCGCGGGGGATGAGATCGCGGAAGCCTATGAGCATTGCGATTACGCCCGCGCGATGCGGCGGATCATGGAGTTGGCCGACGCCGCCAACCCGTACATCGAAGAAACCAAGCCGTGGGAGTTGAAAAACGATCCCGCCCGCGAGGAAGAACTGCGGGCGATCTGCACGGTCGCCCTGAACCTGTTCCGGCAACTGGCGATCTACCTCGCACCGGTCTTGCCGAAACTCGCCGCCCAGTGCGGTGAGTTGCTGGGAGAACCGATCACGGCATGGGCGCAGAGTCAGACCCCGATCGTCGATCGATCGGTCAACAAATTCCAGCGGATGATGGACCGCGTTCAACGAGAGGATTTAGAGAAGATGATCGAAAAGAGCAAAGACGAAGCGGCTGCCGAAGCGGCGGAGCCCCCCCCCTTCGTCGACAGCGACCAGCCGCTCAAAGACGAGCCGCTGGCCGACGAAATCACGATTGAAGATTTCATGAAGGTCGACTTGCGGGTCGCGCGCGTGCTGAGTGCCGAGCAGGTTCCTGAGGCGAACAAGCTGTTGAAACTGACCCTCAGCCTGGGCGGGGAAGAACAGCGCCAAGTGTTCGCCGGGATCAAGGCGGCCTATGCACCGGAAGCGCTGGTGGGACGCCTGGTCGTGATGGTGGCCAATCTGAAACCGCGCAAGATGCGGTTCGGTGTAAGCGAAGGGATGGTCACCGCCGCCGGTCCCGGAGGCGCCGAGGTCTTCATCCTGGGCGTCGACGAGGGGGCCCAGCCAGGCCAACGCGTCCACTGATGGACACCCCGCGGTGCGCCCCCACCCCGCCGCCACGGCTGCGTCACCTGTTGGCCGGATGGTTCGTCCTTTATCCCTCCCGCGGCCCGCTTGACGCGGGAGACCAGTTAGCCTGTTCGATCGAAACGCCCCAGGGTCGGCTGGCCTGCTTTGTGCGCCGGACCGATCCGGACGGTGTGCTGGCGTCCCCTGATCGCCCGGGGCTGCCCCAGGACGCCCCGCCACCCGACCTGCTGGTCTTAAAGCTTCCCGGCACGGGGGGTCGCGGGGAACGGTCGACTCCCCTTCCCGGGGACCTGCTACCGGGCGTGCGCAGCGAAATCTGGACGTGGAATCCGCCCGGCTACGGTGCCAGCACCGGCCGGGCTTCGCTTGCCACGTTGGCCAGCGCCGTGGTCGCCTTGTTCGACGAATTGATCCAGCGACGTCGGGGGCCCGCCACGCGCGTCTGGCTCTCCGGCAACAGCCTCGGCTGCGCCCTGGCCTGCCACCTCGCCTCGCAACGACACGTCGAGGGGATGCTGCTCCGCAATCCGCCCCCGCTGGTCGAGACGATCGAGGCGGTGGCGCGGTACCGTCACCCCGGCCTGTTCCAACCGC
>CAYNVI010000068.1:0-13624 GCA_964400585.1 uncultured Pirellulaceae bacterium
CCTCCGGGGCCGAGATGGATCACGCCGCGGAGTTCCTCGATCGGTGTCGGCACGTCCGGATGTTGGAAGCGTCCTTCGTGCAGCGTCACCTTGGCATCCCAATCGACCACCTGCTGGCCGCGGAGTTCGCCACGGAATTCGCAATCGGCGACCGCGTCGAGTCCCCGCAACGGCTGCAGCGCGTCGGCGCAGGGGGCGGGGAGCCGATCGAGCAAGCCCTCGGCGAAGCGGAACTGCGTCGCCCGGGCCGACCACCGCTGCCGATGTTTCCCCCCGCGCACCGCCACTTCCAGACGGCGGACGCTTTCCCCGGCCCCGACCGCCACGATCTCGAGATGCTCCTCGCCGCCTTCGACCACGCGGGTGATCCGCAGATCGAGGTCGCGGAGGACGAGCGCGTGGCTCGGGTCGCGGCGGTCCTGTAATAAGCGAAGCCGGGCATCGCGCACGAGGATCAGCGGGCAACCGGGGCCCAGTTCGGGCAGCGGCAGCAAACCATCGAGCGACCAGTTCCCCTCGGCGTCGATCCAGGCGGTCAATTCCAAGCCGTCGACCCGCATCCGCCGAGGCGTCAGCGGGATTTTGCCCGCCCGGACCCGTTGCCAATCAAAATCGGCCTCGGCGATCAGCCGTCGGATCGCCACCAGCGGCCGGGCCGCCGCCGGCAACCCACGCGGCTTCAGCTCCACATGCTCGAAAATCATCCCCACTGCGGGCTCATAGCGGCCGCTGCCGATCGAGACCTCCATCGCCCCATAGTGGGCGGCCAGTTTGGCTTCCAAACGACGCCGAGCCTGCTCGCCAACCGTCTGGGGCAGCAGGGCGCGCACGACCACCACGCACAATCCCAAGGCGACCAGCCATCCCCCCAGACGCCAGGAGCGTCGCGGTGTCGCCGCGGGAAGGGGCCCGTCTCGCCGCTCGGCATCCATGCCGCGTCGATGCCTCGGAAGATGAGGAAAATCGGTGGGAAGGGGCAGGCGGACCTGCCCCCCGGCCCTCGAGGAACATCGGGGCCTCGCGATCGTAACGAAAAGGCTAATCGACGAGCCAGCCCAGATAGCTCCAATACTGGTACAGCCAGGGAGGTTGCCACGGATTGGCGAGGGCGGTCGCCATCGAAAAGACGCTGAGCGCCAGCAAAACGCTGGCCGCCCGGCGGGCCCACGGCTGGGAAGCGCACCGCTCGATCGCGGCGACCGCCGACCACAGCCATAAGGGGGCAAACCAGAGGAGCCAGCGAAAGGCGCTGCTGACCCCTCCGTAATTGCGGTCGATCAACGGACGCAGGATGTAAAACGCGATGCAGACGCCGCTGGCCGCCGCCACCGCGAGGGCGATTCCCCGTTGCTCCGGCTCGCCGTCGCGCATCCAGTAGCCCCAGCCGATCACCGCCAAACACCAGAGAGGGGTCAGGGAAAAGATCCCGTGGTGCCCCAGGAACATGTGAAAGGCATATCGCGATCGCGAGGGCTCGCCCCGATCGACCCCCTGGCGTTGTCCCGAAGTCCAGTAGCTCCCCTCATACTCGTACCAGTCATCCCATTGCCGGATCTCCCACGCCTGGCCGGCCTTCCGCACCTGGCCGGCCTTCCGCACGACCGCAAAGCGGCGGGCTTCCCCGCGGGGCCGCGCGACCCAGCGTCCTGGTTCGGCGGACCGACGCAAGCTGATCGCCGGATCGTCGAGGACGCCGGCGGCGACCAAAGCTTCCCCCACCGCGCTCGCCTCGGGAGGCCCCTCCGGTTCCGGCTCGGCAGCGTCGCGTTCGGAAGCTCCAGGGGGGGTCTCGGCCGCCAGGACCTCGGCGACCAGCGGCCCATTGCCGCGGTGCGCGTAAGGGGGACGCCAACTGGCATGCGCCAGCCAATTCGTCCCAAAGAAGGCCGCCGCGACCACGGCGACGCCGGGCACGAAACCGAGGATGGCCGCCAGCGGTCGCCGCCAGAGGGCGATCATCCCCCAGAGCCCCAACATCGATAAAGCGGGCAGCTCATTGGCTGCGGTGAAGGCAGCCGCCAGCCCGGCGGCGAACATCCAACCGATCCGTCGCGGTCGATCTTCGTCGAGCATGATCCACAGGACCACGGCGATCGCAGCAGCGGCCGGTAGATGGTTATTCAGCGACACCGCGAAGGAGAGGAGCATCGTGCCAAAGCAGGCAGCAGCCATCCCGTAGAGGCGTCCCCACGCCGAAGCGGCGGACTGCAGCAGGACCCCCCGCATCGCCCACAGAAACACAGCGAGCAAGGGCAGGTTCGTCAGCGCCAGCAGCAACCGCCCGACATACATCGGGTGCGATGTCAGCGTCAAGCCAACCAGCGGCTGAACGCCGGCGTAGATCCCCGCGACCAGCGTTGCCAACAGCGGCGGCTTGCTGCTGTAATCGTGCAGTTGGCCGTCGCGTCCCCGATGCCGGACCCGATCGATCGATTGCCATGTCCGCCGCCGCGTCTGCGGATCCCGGATCGCCATCTGGCGGTCGATCCGGTAGGTGCCGTCTTCCACCAGGGAACTGACGGTCGCCCAGCGGCTGCGGTCATTCGCGCTTAGAAAAGGGACTTCCCCCCCGGCACTGCGGACCACGGCGATCCGCCCCGCCGCGATCGCCAGGGTGATCAGGATCAAAGTGGTCATCAACGAGCGGACCGTCTCTTCGGACGATTCGCGTCCGCCGCGCGGCGGCCCCACCCACAGCAGATCAGCTTCACGCACCTTGCTTCCCTCCCACTTGGCAGTCGATCGCGTAAGGCTTTTCATCGATCCGCATCCGCGCGGTGATCAATTCGGCCAGCAACCCAGCGACCAACAGTTGCGATCCCAACAGCACCGCCAGGATCACGTAATAAAAGAGGGCCGTTTCGTGGAGATGGACGACTTCCAACCGCTCGGTAAGTCGCGACAAGCACCACATCGCCGACAGGTACAGCAACCCCAGGCCGCCGGCCAGGAAACAGATCAGTCCGGCCGAACCGATCAGGTGCAGCGGTCGCTGAGCAAAGGTCGTCAAGAAGTAGACGGTCATCAGATCGAGGAAACCTTTGACGATCCGGCCGACCCCGTATTTGGATTTGCCATGTTCGCGGCGATGATGCTGCACCGGGATCTCGCCCACCCGCCAACCGTGGGCCGCCGCCAGCACGGGCACGAACCGGTGCCGTTCGCCATACAACTGCACGTCCTCAAGCACCTGGCGGCGATAGGCTTTAAAGCCGCAATTGTGATCGTGCAGTCGCACCCCGGTCAGGCTTCCGACCATCCGATTGAAGATCCGCGAAGGCCCTACTTTGTGCCAGGGATCGTGCCGCACTTTTTTCCATCCGCTGACCACGTCGAACCCTTCCTCGAGCTTCGTCAGGAACCGCGGAATCTCTTGCGGATCATCCTGCAAATCGGCATCCATCGTGATCACAACGTCCCCTTCCGCTGCCGCAAAGCCGGCGGCCAAGGCGGCGGCTTTCCCGAAGTTGCGGCGGAAACGGATCCCCTGCAGATTTTCGTACTGCTGGGCGAGCGAGGCGATCACGAGCCAGGAATCATCGTTCGATCCGTCGTCGACCATCACGATTTGCACCGCTTCTTCCAACCCGTCGAACACCGCCCCCAGACGCTCGACCAACGGCCGCAAGGTTTCCTGCTCATCCATCAGCGGGATGACCACGGTCACCTGCCGGGCGGCCCGCTCCGCGGCCGCAGCGGTCGCGGCAGGGTTGGCCGAAGCGGTGGGCGAATCGATGGCGGGTCGGCTGGGGGAATCGCCAGCGCTGGGGGGCGGGGAATGGTTCATGAGCAACAGGTTAACCGCTGACGGCATCAGCGACCATATTGGAAGGGGCCGAGACTGCCGGCCACGCTGTTCTCGCGGATTGCTCAAGGCCGCAGACTCCAGCGACTGACCGCCGCCAAGATCAGCTCGACCGCTAAAAAGACCAGCCGGGCGACGACCGCCGCCAGCAGCGCCCCGGCCGGTCCGATCCGAGGGGCCAACACCGCCGCCAAGATCCATTCCCGCACGCCGGCCCCGCCGGGCAATAACGAGACGAAGCCGGCCACGATCGCCAACGCCATCGCGGCGGCCGCCAGCACCAGATCGCCCGCAGCGATTCCCGAAGCCGCCGGATCGACCGCCTGCTGGGCTTCCCCCACCGCCTGCACGATGGCGGCGAACGAAGCCCCCAGGAAGGTCCAGGTCAGCAGCATCCATGCCCATCCGGCAAAGAACAGCCGCCAACAAATCGCTTCGTCGATCTGGGCGACCGAGGCCGTCAGCTTGCCTCGTGCGATCAGCCGCACCAGCTGCCGGAACAGCGGGGGGAGGGTGGGGACCGCTACCAACAAGGCGACCACCGCCGCCAGTCGCGTGACCCCCGGATGCTCCCCCTGGACGGCGATCAACACCCCCGACAGCGTCGCACCGCTCGCCATCATCGTCAAAGATTCCACAAACACCGCCGCGGCGGCAACCGGCATCTGGACGCCGGGACCTCGGATCGCCGTGGTCCGCATCACCACGACCATCGCTTTGCCCGGGACGTATTTGCCCAGGTGCCCCAGCAGGTGTGCTGCGACCGCGCGGGGGCAGCTGACCGGCTGACCGAAGGCCCGCAGGACGCGATGCCAGTAGCAAGCGGTCGGCAGCAGCCCCACGGCGTAACACGCTGCCGCCACCATCAACCAACCCCACGGCAAGCGTTGCCAGAGCTGCCACTGTCCCGGGTCGGCCTGCAGTTGTCCCCAGGCATCGCGGATCGTCACCCCCAGGCCAACACCCACGATCAGGATCACCAACCACCGCGCGATCCCCCGCCAGCGTGGACCGGCAGGACGTTCGCTGGAGGCAGCTTCGGGAAGCGAATCGGCAGGGGGCAACAAGCTACTCGCAGCGGGGAACCAAGAAACGGGTCGGCTGACCGATCCTCCCTTCAGACGATAAACTGCGAGCTGCGGGCTTGCACCCCGCCCAAACTTCGCGTCGCTAATTTATGGGAAACCTCGCGTCATGGCTGACTCTCCCGATTCCCGTGATCCGGTGGGCGGAACGATCTCTCGGCTGATCTCGGTCGCTGTCCTGATCGTGATCATCGCCGCGATCGGGATCCTCTTCTACCGCGTGATGATCGGATTCTTCATCCCGCTCTTCCTGGCGACTTTGCTGGTCGTCATCTTTCGGCCGCTGCATGTGTGGTTTGAAAAACGTCTGGGCCAGCGCCGACGCCTCGCCGCCGGGCTGACCACCACCACCATCTTGTTGATCGTGCTGATCCCTGCGGGACTGATCCTCTCGATCGCGGCGGCCCAAAGCACGCGTCTGCTTTCCGGCGTCAATTCGCAAACGATCACCCTCGCCCTGGTGCGGGCCCGCGAAGCCTCCGGCCTGATGATCCGAAATCCCGAAACCTTCGATGAACTGAAGCGGACGATCGATCGATTAAGCCTTCCCGAGGACGAAACGCAAACCCGTCTGCGGATCGACCGCACCGAACGTCTTCTGGACGAATTGGAAGCCGCCTACGGCCGCGACGCCCGCGAGCAGCCGGAGCGGTTCCGGCGGATCGAGCGGTTGTTAGCAGCGCTGCGGGACGACCTCGCGGCGGTGCATGCGGAGGAGGCCCCGAACAAGCCGGTCGCGTTGCCCCGCGAAGAGCCAAGCGACGAACCGGAAGACGCCGCGGACCGCGCCGGCGCGCCAGCGGGCGAGCAGGCCGAGCCGCGCCCCGCGGTCACCGCGGACGCAGCCCCGCGGGAAACGGAGGTGGCCTCGATCCAGGAGGCGGGAGCGAACGAGCCGGCCGTGCCGCCGGTGCTCGAGTACCAATCGACGCTGGTCGAGCTTCACGAGGCGAGCGAATCGCTGATGACGTCGCTGCTGGGAGGCACCGTGCTGTCGCAGCTGAAATGGATGGCCAACCCCAGCGATGACGACATCCAGGAGCGACTACGGCAGATCCGGCTGTATGTGCAACGCAGCGTGGCCAACGTCGCCTCGACCACCACCGAATACCTGTTTCGCACCGTCCTCGGCATCGTCGTGCTGATCATCGCCGTCTACTTTTTTTTGATCGATGGCCCCACGATGACCCGCACCTTGATGCAATTGAGTCCGCTGGATGACCGTTATGAAGAACGCTTGTTGATGCAGTTCGATCGCACCAGTCGCGCGGTCGTGCTGGCCACGATCTTGAGCGCCTTGGCCCAGGGGGTCCTGGCGGCAGGAGGGTACTACGTCGCCGGCCTCGATTCGGTAGTCCTATTGTTCCTGGCCACCACCTTCATGGCGTTGATCCCGTTTGTGGGGGCCTTGGCGGTCTGGTTGCCATGCGCCCTGTGGCTGGGGTTGGTCGATCAACGGTGGACGGCCGCCATCGCCTTGGCCATCTATGGGGCGACGATCGTCTCGACCATCGACAACGTGATCAAGGTGCTGATCTTGCATGGCGGCAGCCAATTGCACCCGTTGCTGGCGCTGTTGAGTGTGCTCGGCGGGGTCCAGGTCTTTGGACCGATCGGACTGCTGGTCGGTCCGATGATCGTCGTCTTCCTGCAAACCTTATTGGAAATCCTCAACCAGGAACTGGCCCATGCCGATGCGGAGCAAAAACCATCGGTCGACGGATCGTGATCGGCCGGGTTGCCCGCTAATCGCCGGGTTGCCAGGTAATGGCCGCGCCGCGGCCGCTCCCCGCGAGACGACCTCGTCTGCTCCTCGGCCCCCTTATTTCACCCAAGGTTTCGCCTGATGAATCGTGCCGAAGCGTTTGCTTGGCTCTGCCGCCAGTACCGTGAAATCGCCCTCCTGCAATCATCTGCCAACACGCTGGAATGGGATGAACGGACCGGGCTCCCCGCGGCCGCCGGCGACTATCGGGCCGACCAAGTGACTCTGCTGCGCGGGCTGATCCACCAACGGCGAACCGATCCCCGGATCGGCGAAACCCTGCTAAAGCTCCGCGAAACGCCCGAGGCACGCGATCGGGAAAGTGACTTCGGCGTGACGGTGGAACGTCTCCGCGAAGATTACGAACGCGATGTGCGGCTGCCGCAAACGCTGGTCGAGTCGCTTGCTCGAGCCACGCTGGTCGGCCAACAACGCTGGGACGCGGCCCGCCAAGCGGATGACTTTGCCCAGTTCCAAACGGCCCTGACGACCATCATCGACTTGAAACGGGACGAAGCGGCCCACCTGCAACGCGGCGAACAAACGCTGTATGACGCGCTGCTGCATGAATTCGAACCGGGCGCTTCGGCGGCCGAGCTGCAACCGCTGTTCGCTGAGCTGCGGGACCAACTGGTCCCGCTGGTCCAACAAGTCACCGCCGCCCCCCATCAACCCGACATCGGTTGGCTCCAGCGGTCCTTGCCGGTCGAACGGCAACGCCGCTTCAGCCACTTTGCGGCAACCGCGAGCGGTTTTGATTTTTCCCGCGGCCGCCTGGATGAAACCTCTCACCCTTTTTGCACCAATCTGGGGCCCGATGACTGCCGGATCCTCAGCCGCTACGACGAGCACTGGTTTCCCGGCGGCCTGTTCGGCACGCTCCACGAAGCGGGCCATGGGATGTACGAACAAGGGTTGCGGCGAGATTGGTACGGCTTGCCCCCCGGCAGTTTCTGTTCGCTGGGAATCCACGAATCCCAATCCCGGCTTTGGGAAAACCTGGTCGGCCGTTCGCTTGGCTACTGGCGTTTCCTGTTGCCGCACGCCCAACAAGCCTTCCCCTCGGCCCTGGCCGACCTGTCGCTCGATCAGCTGCACTTTGCGGTCAACCTCGTCCGCCCCAGTCTGATCCGAGTCGAGGCGGATGAAGCGACGTACAACCTGCACATCATCATCCGCTTCGAACTCGAACAGCAGTTGCTAAGCGGCGCATTGGCGGTCGCCGACTTGCCCGAGGCCTGGGACGCCGCTTACCAAGCGGGGCTGGGCATCTCCGCTCCCTCCGCGGCCGATGGCGTCCTCCAAGACGTCCATTGGTCGGCTGGTCTGTTTGGTTATTTCCCCACCTACACCCTGGGAAATCTTTACGCCGCCCAGCTCTTCCATGCCGCCGAGCAGCAACTGGGGGACCTCGAAAAAGCCTTTGCAGCCGGCGAGTTCGGCCCGCTGCGGGGCTGGCTCCGCGAACGGATCCACGCGCCGGGGCGACGCTGGGCTCCGGCAGAACTGATCACGCGGGCCACTGGCGAAACGCTGCAAACGGGCCCCCTGATCAACAGCCTGCGTGATCGCTACGGCAAGCTTTATCGATTGTGAGGACGCGGCGCGGGCCGGCCGACCGGAAGCAGCGGGCGACCGCGGTTTTCGCACGGAAAAGCCCCCGCTTTGGATGACTTTCCCGCCGATCCCAAGCATAATCAGCAGTGATGCATTCGAGCCTCCTCTCCGATCCCGAGTCGATTTCCGATGAGTGAAACGCGCTGTCCCCGCTGCCAGGAACCGCTTCGTCTCCCCGAACGGCTCCCCAGCGGCGACGCCTCGGCTCAGTGCCCGTGGTGCAGCGAAACGTTTCCGCTCCATGAGCTGCTCGATCGCCTCCCCCCGATGTTGCAGATCGTCGATGCCGGCAGCGGCCTGGCGTCGGAGCCGCCGGCCGCTCAGACCGAACCGTGGCGGGAGCACGCAGCGGCGAGCCCCTGGGGGGACGGGGCCAGCGACGAAGAAGACGAGGTCGATGCGTCCTATCTGATCCGGGAAGAAGCACCCGCCGGCGAGATCACGCCCCCCACGCCGACCGTCCGGCCCTCCCCACGCCGCACCCCCAAGGCCTCGCCCATCAAGTCGCTTCTGCAAATTGTCGCAGGGGGCCTGGTCAGCATTCCCCTGGCGTTGCTGATCCTGCTGCTGCTGAAATACCTGGGAGTCGCCAACCCCAACGTCGGCTTCTGGCCGTTGGATGGCAAACCGCTGGAAACGCGGCTGACCGCGGTTCCGCCCCCCAAGCTGCCGACGACTCCCTCCGCAAACTCCCCCCAGCCGAGCGGCCGCCTGCTGGGTGAAGAGATGCCCGACTTCGGGGAGATGGATCCCGCGGCGGACCTCGACGAGATGCTGGAATCGACCGCCAACCCGCCGGCCGAGAACGCGCCGGCCGAGAACGAAACCAGCGGGAACGAAACCGTCGCCGCTCCTCCGGCGGACACCCCCGCCGCCGACGACGTCCGCCCCTCCAGCGACGACGGTTCCACCCCGGAGGACGATTCCGCCACCGCCGGGCCGCCGGCAGAAAAGGGGGCGAGTTCGCTGATCGAGGAGGCTCAACAAGCCGCCCGCACGCTCGCGGCCCACCAGGACGCAGCGACGCGGCCCGGCGTCGTCAAAGACCTCTACCTGGCACTCGCCGAACTCGCCGCCGCGGAACCGACTGAGCCGACTGAGCCGACGCCCGGCTACGGCGCCCTCTTTGACCAGCTTCGCGGCGGGGATCAGCTGGCCACGATGGGACGCTTCGGGCAGCCCTGGTTGGCGGCTTCGCAGCGGGTGCACGAGGGCCTCTTCGCCGTCGGCTCGCTGGTGGAGCAGGAAGCGGGCTATGCGTTGCAATGGGAAGATGGCACGACGGCCCCGGTGACCGACGGCGACGCCCTTTCGGCGGATCCGGCCGATTTTGTTGGCAAGCAAGTCGCCGTGCTGGCGAAGATTGATACGGCGGCGGATCCGCCCCGTCTGCAGCTTCGGTACCTCGAAAGGTTCGACCTTGCCTCCCCAGAAACCACGCAACCCTGATGGCTCGTCGCTCCCTGTCGGCGATCCTCCACCGAGCGGCCCGCCGGAAAAAGGGGCAGTCCAGCCGATCCCCGCAGCCGTCGGCGAACGCACCCTGTTCGATCACCTCTATTACGGCCTTTCCCTGCCGGAGCGGACCGTGCGGAGCGCCTCCGCGTTGGCCGGCGGGCTGCTGCATGAATCGGCGGCCCGTCTGCTCCCCGCCGCTTTTCGTTCTTCGAAAAGCTACTCCGTCTTCGTGCAGCAGGCCCTCGACATGGCGGTGCACGATTTCGGCGGTGTCGCCGCGGCGGAGACGGGGCAGGCGGGTGCCGAAGAGGAGGCGTTTTTGGCCCGGAAAGCGGTCGGCGGCCTGTTGGATGTTGCCGGCGTCGCCACCCTCCATCTTTCTCCCATGACCGTGCTGGCGATTTTCAGCGACATGGCCTACGGCTCGGGGCACTACTTGCAGCAATTGAGCGCCGAGCTGAAACAACAAGGAGTGATCGATCAACGCAGCGCCGTCGACAATGTCACCGATCTGCTGACCGCGCTCCGCACCGCCAGCGACCAGGCGACCGATACGCTCGATCGACCCCCGATCAATCTCGAGGGGTTTCGGGAAACCGTCAATCAGACGCGGCGTTCGCTGCAGGGGATCGATCCCAGCCAGTTGGTCCCGCAAGCCGAGATCACGCGGCTTTGGTCCGAAATGGAATCGACCGCTCGTGAAGCCGATGTCGGGCTGCTTGACGTCAGCGCGACGATGACCCTGTTCACGCTGAACCGGATGTCGCTGGCAACGCGGGGCGCGCTCTCCAGCATCACGGTGGCCGGCAACCTGTTCGAGCAACACATCGTCGACCACTACGTCGAGGCGTTGCAGGAGATCCACACGGTGGGCTTTTATCGTACGCTGCAAACCGCCAGCGCGCCGTACCTGACCGCCGTCTGGAGTAACTATGCTGACGACCGGGAGACCTGGACCGAAGATTTCCTCAGCGGAAGACTGCTGGACCGCACGCTGCAAACGCTCCGTGGCTGGTGGAATCGTCCTGCAGAGACGCCTTCCCCGGCGGAAGGCGACGATCCTCCCTCCGGCAGCGAATGAACCCGCCGGCGGCTAGCGCCAAAACCGCTCATATGACCGACAAACACCATGAAAAACGGTATTTCGGTTGAGAAGCCACGCTGTCCAGCTAGACGTGGGCTCGCTCAAGAGCCTTCGCCGGACTCGTCCTCGCTCGCTTTCACTTCACCGGTGACCAGCAACTGCGTGGCGCGATCGCCGGGAAGACTGGAAACGATTTGAACTTGCTGCGCGATCTTGCCAGGCTCCTCGCCGGCGGCAAACTTCGCTTTGACAAAGTGGATTTTTTTGCTGCCGCTGGGGACTTCAAAACTGAACCGTTCGTCCTCGCAGATCACCTTCTTGAGCTCAAACGGTTCGTCTCCCCGCACCATCAACCGTTTTTCGGTACTGCTTTCCGGTTGCAGCGAACCGAGATTCCAGGCGAAGGGATTGACCGTCAGGATCGGCCGGACGCGTCCCGAAACCGCCAGCTGCAGCTTGGAGCCTGTCGGCTCGTTGGTGACCAACGTCAGACGCTCGCGCAATTCGCCGACCGGCATCGACTCCTTCATCCGCACCACCAACGGGTACTGCACTGCGTTGCTGGTCCGTTTGGGCTCGCCCAAGCGAACCGCCAAGTCCTCACACTGACTGCGGACATCTTCGATCTGCCAATCGAGACTGCCGCGGCGGGTGACGGTCAGCGCGACTTCCTTGCCCGTCCCTTCGACCACTTCGCCAAAGGCGACTTCCGACGGTTTGACGATCAGATCGGTCCGGATGTAGCCGCTGACTTGCAGGCGGACTTCCGCGTAGTAGGGGCGATCGAAGACGACGGTGATCGTGGCCGCTTTGGTCCCGCTGAAGGAAGTCGTGTTGAACTTGGCGACCACTGCACTCGCTTCGTGCGTCTTCAGCGTGGCTTCGGTCACGCTGGGCGTGGTACATCCGCAGCTGCTGCGGACGGCGGCGACGTGCACGTCTTCTTTGTAGAGATTCTTGAAGGCAAAATGGAATTCGGTTTTCGCGCCGCGGGCGACCGCGCCAAAATCATGGGAGGTCGTCTCGAACATCTTGCTCGCCCACTCCTGCCCCAGGGCGGTGGTGGTCGCGGTCAACATCAAGCCCAAGCAAACGATTCGCGTTACAGTGTTCATCGGATCCCGTCAAAGCGTCAGTGGTGCACGAAAGGGACATCTCAAAGGGTGCGGCGGGGCGTCCGCGAGGCGGGGAAGCCGGCCAGACGCATCGCCGCAAGTTCGGTACGTCACCCGACCTAGCACTGCTCCTCCCCTTCCATCGCGACAGGCGTGGGGATTGTGCACGAAAGCGGAAGTCCGTGCCAAGAGCAATCGGTTGCCAGCGGACCAGCCAAGTCCCCACGGATTGGGGAGCCAGACGATCGCCCCGGAAGCCTGCGCTGCCGCCGGACCGCTCAATCGTCCGAAAGGCTCGGTTCGACCCGCTCGCTGTCGCGGTCGAACCTCCCGAGCAACTCGGCCAGCCGCTCCATCGGCAGCCCCACCACGTTGCTTTCGCTCCCTTCGAGCACCTCCAGCCAGTCGATCCCATCCTGATAGCCGAACGCCCCCGCTTTGCCTTCCCAGAGGCGGGTGTCGAGATAAGCGTTCAAGGCCTGATCGTCGACCGCATCCATCTGCAGCACGGTCAGCGACACATCGACCAGGCAGCGGCCGCTGGTGGCCGACCACAGGCAGACCCCGGTCAGCACGTGATGACGCCTGCCCCGCAGCAGCCGGAGCATCGTTTCGGCGTGCTCGCGGTCGACGGGTTTCCCCAAGAGGGCTCCATTGCAGGCTGCCAACGTATCGGCAGCGACCACCAAGCCGGGCCGCCCGGCGGCGCGCAACCGCAAGACCACATCGGCCGCCTTGCGATACGCCAAGCGGGCCACCGTCTCGGGCGGCGTCTCCTTCGTGCAGACGCCGCATTCGGCCTCTTCTGCCGGCGTCATCCGCTGGTAGACATAGCCCGCGGCATCGAGCAACTGCCCGCGCCGTGGCGAACCACTCGCCAAGATCAACGGTTCGTCACCGGGGATGGTTCCCCGCGGCAACCCTGCGAACAACGGCAACGCTGGTTCCTGCTCGCTCACCCCCACGTTCCTCCCTCGCCCCCCTCGGGATCCGACCCGCCCGGGCCGGTGTCGGGTCCGCCGCCCGGATACTCGTCCGGCCCGTCGGAAGGAAAATCGTCGTCGTGGTCAAGTGGCGGAGGAGGCGGTGCATTTTCGTCCGCCGCCGCATCGCGCCGCTGCTGCAATTGCTGGGCGGCATTCTCCAACGACTCCAACAGCCGCGGGACTTGGCCGGCGGCCAGGAAGACGCGGGCGCTGACGGCCGACTGCGGGAAAAAGCTGGTCAAAAAATCGAGCCCGAACTCGTTAGGACCGTGTCCGATCATCACCCCATTGGCGTAGACACCGCTGAGGACCTCATCGGGCATCTTCAGGTCGTCATAGATCTCCTGCGGCGTCGGTCGCTTTCCTTCCCCTTCGGCCTGCGCCGCCGCGCGGATCGCTCCGAACCTTCCCTGGTAGAGGTCCAGATTGGTCCGCAGCGCCTGAATGAATTGCGGCATCACCACGTGCGGCATCACGACCCGCGCGGCGACGCGGTGGGGACGTCCGACCGTCTGCAGGAAGTCCAGCACAAACTCATTGGGCCCGGTGATCACGATCGCCCCGGTGCTGAAATGCCCCCCCGCCACATGATCGGGAACTCGGGCACGCAACTGCGGGGAAGGCGGACCGTCCGCCGACGGACCCTTTCCTTCGTCCCCGGGCGGCAGCGGCTCATCAGTCATCGTCGGGCTCTCTTCGGCAACAGGGG
>CAYNVI010000069.1:0-5408 GCA_964400585.1 uncultured Pirellulaceae bacterium
TCCGCTTGTTTACGCAAGTAAGCCTCACCGGGTGGCCACAGCGCCCAGGCGACCAGCGCCCCCAAGCCGCAGAGCACCAGGCCGAGGAACCAAGCCCGCTCGTAGAAGGCCTGCCCATCCTCCGGCGGGCGGCGTCGCGGTTTCCGTTCGACCCGGCCGAGCAGCTTGCGGGCCTCCTGCTTGTCGGTATCGAGGCGGAGTGGACTGAACCCGGCCGAAGCGTGCTCGGCGACCCCCATCCCGGCCGCCGACCGTTTGCGGACCTCCCGCAGCGCCAACTGCACCGCCGGGGCCCCATGAGGACGGCTCGCCGGATCCTTTTGCAGCAACTGCTCGATCAACGCGCTCAACCAGATCGGACAATCGAGCACTTCGCTGGCGACTTTGGGGGGCAGCTGATGCGCCGCCTCCTGCGCGACCGCCTCCGCCGTGGCCCCTCGAATCGGTGCCTGTCCGACCAAACCGTAGAACAACAGCCCCCCCAAGGCATACAGGTCCGATTTGACGGAAACCTGATGCGGATCGGCGATCACCTCCGGCGCCTGAAAAGCCAAGCCGAAGGCGGTCGGTGGACGCTGACTGCGGAACAGCGATCGATGGCGATCCACTCGGTAATCGAGGATCTTGGGACCGCTCACCGACCAGCGGATCTTGTCGGGGACGAGCCCCCCGTGAAGGACCTGACGGCCGTGAGCGTAGGCGAGGGCATCGGCCAGCGGTTCGGCAAAGTCGAGGACGGCCTCCCAGGCCAACCGCCCGCTTCGCCCGACTTGCTCCTCCAACGAAGACCCTTCCACCAATTCGTACGCGAGGTAGGCGTTGTTCTGCTCGAATCCCCCCCCGTAACAACGCGCGATCGCCGCGTGCCGCAACCGCTTCAACGTCTCCCATTCGTTGGCCAGCTCCCGCTTGGCCTCGGGAGTCCCCCCGAAAGGCAAGGCGAAGATTTTGACCGCCAGCCGCTTCCGCTGTTCGACATGCACGGCCTGCCAATAGAGCCCTTCGGCCGCCGGATCTCCCAGCTTCGATTCGAGGGCGAGCGGTCCGAGACGAGAGCGGGGCATGGCGCGACGATTCAACAATTTCAGCGAGAACGCGAGAATTCCCGCGAGCACGCCCCGATTTCAGCGAGCGCGCGGGAGACCTTTGCACAACCATACCATTGTGACTGAAAACGTCGACGAGAGCGACTTGTGGTGGCCGCTTGCCGGGGCCGACAGGCCCTAGACGAAACAGCGGAATCGTGGTCTGCTGAAGGATCCATGCCGGGCTTTACCGGGCTCCCTCGTCTTCAAGCTGTCCCGCTGCTATCGCCGTCTTTACTCCGAAATCGAAAACCCTCAAACGCGCCGGTACCTGGTTGGTCAGTTGGGCGGCCGCCTTGACGATCTTGGTGCTGCGGCGAACCTGCCGCGTGCGATTGCACAATGACCCGCGGCCGCAGCTGCGGGCCGCGGGGGACAACTACATCTACGCGGTCCTGCACGCGCATCAAGTGGCCGCGATCGTCGATGCCGAACCGGGGACCGGGGCACTCGTCTCGCGCTCGCATGACGGGCAGCTCATCGTCCCTAGCCTCCGCGTCCGCGGCGTCATCCCGGTCCGCGGCTCCAGTAATGCGCGCGGCCGGGACAAAGGAGGCCGGGCCGCCTTCGACGCCTTGATCAAACATGTCCACGCAGGCCGGCCCGCCTACCTGGCGGTCGATGGACCACGCGGCCCCCGCGGCCATGTGCAAAAAGGTGTCGGCCTGCTCGCCCAACGCACCGGCGCCGCGATCATCCTGTTGGCGGCGATCCCCAGCCGCCGCTGGATCTTCGCCAAAGCCTGGGATCGCCTGCAGATCCCCCAACCGTTCTGCACCATCGACGGCTACTTCGGCAAACCGCTGCGGCCCCACGAGGAGGAAACGGTCGAAGCCTTTGGCAAGCGGATCGAAGCGGGACTGCGCGAATTGGAAGCGGCGCACGATCCGCAAGAAGCCGCCGATGCGGCGCGGCTGGCCAAGCCCCGCCCCAGCTAACGTGCTGCCCCGCCGCGGCTAGCTGGACAGCGCCACTTTTCGTGAGCGGATTGGGCGCTAGCCCCCGGCCTTTCCGCGACGGGCCGGCGGCTAGCGCCGAAACCGCTCAAATGATCGATACACACCGTGAAACACGGGATTTAGATCGAAAAGTGGCGCTGTCCAGCCGGGCCAAGCAGCGGGCGAAGCGATCCCGGCACGATCCCTTACCGCCGCCTGACACCCTTACAGCCGCATCACGCTGAACAAGTCGTGGTATTGGTCGGTCCATAACGGCGTCTCCTGCAAACGCCGCGGCGCCATCGTCTGCCCCCCCTCCATCAGCGGATCCTGCCAGAGAGCCGGATCGGGGCTCAGCACCACCCAAAACGAAGCCCGCTTGGCCTCGCGGGGATCGCCCGCCACGCGATACAGTCGACTTTGGCAATCGATCTCCTCAGCCAACCGATGCACGATCGGGGCCAAATCGAGATGCTTGTTGGAAACGTGGAAGGCCATCGCGCCCCCCGCACCAAGCCGCTGGCGGTAGACGCCCAAGGCTTCCCGCGTCAACAAGTGCGCCGGCACCGCATCGCTGGAAAAGGCATCGAGGACCAGCAGATCGTAGCTCGCCGGAGGCTGACGCCCCAAAACCAGCCGGCCATCCCCCAGCAACAGCTCCACGTCGGCGGGTGAATCGCGGAGAAAGCTGAAATGGGCCTTGGCCAAGGCGATCACCGAGGGATTGATCTCGATAAAGTCGATCGAATCGCCGGGGCGGCCATAGGCGGCCAGCGTGCCGCAGCCCAATCCCACCGCCCCGATCCGCAGCGGCCCCCGCCGCCCTAAGGCCCGGATCACGCGTCCCAGCCCGCTGTCGGGAGTGTAATAGGTGGTCGGCACGCCGGCGTGGGGCGCGGGGTTTTGGCAGCCGTGGACGGTGCTGCCATGCACCATGCTGACCCGCCCATCGAGCTCCTTGATCCGCAACACGCCAAAGAAATTCCGGTGCGAAGCGATCTCGTCACGACTGTCGTGCCAGCCCACCAGCCCCAGCAAGCCCAGGCAAAGCAGACCGCCGGTCCAACTGAATCGACCGACCCCGGACCAGTCAAAGTCGGCATCCTGCGGAGAAGGTCCCCAGTGGCGGTAGCCCATGAACAACCCAAAGGCGAGCATCGCGCTGGTCGCCAAGCCAAACGACATTTCGACGTAGGACGAAAACAGCAGCGGACAGATCAAGGCCACGCAGATCCCCCCCACCGCCCCGCCGGCCGATAACAACACGTAGTATTGCGTCAGGTATGCCGGGTCCGGTTTCAAGCGGGCCAGCTCCCCATGGCAAAGCAGGCAGACGACGAATAATAACAGCAGGTACCCGACCGCTTGCCCCACCATCCAGCCGACCCAGGGGCCGATCGACAACAGCGAGACGAAACCGACGGTCGCGACCGCCGCCGCCGCATACAGCTTCGGCCGATACCAGGTCGGCCGGTCGAAGCAAAGAACAAAGCTCAACAGGTAGAAGCTCAGCGGCAGCACCCACAAGAAGGGGATCACCGCGACCTCCTGACAGATGTGATTGGTCACGGCCAGCAACATCACCGAAGCGAACGCCGGCAGCAACAACCAGGCGGCGCGGCGGCGGGCCGAAGGGGCCGGCGGTGTCGCCGAAGCAGCAGACGGCCGAGCCGACGGCGGGGCGGATCCCGAGGGCTCGCTCGCGGAGGTCGGCTCACCGGTCGAAACGTGGGGACTCCGCAGCATCCGCCAGACGAGCACCGCCTGGACCAACACGAACAGGCAAAACATCAGGGACCAGACGAGCGACTGCGTCTCGATCGCCAGCACCGGTTCCACCAGGAACGGATACGTCAGCAAGGCGGTCAACGAACCGACGTTCGATAAAGCGTACAACCGATAGACCCCGGACCCCGCGATCCGATAGCTCATCCACGCTTGCACCAACGGACCGGTACTGCTGAGCACGAAGTACGGCAGCCCGACATGCACCGTCAGCAGTCCCAGCAAGTAAAAGACGGGAGACTCGTTCCCTTGAGGCTCCCAAGCTTCGCCAGGATTGATCGGCAAACTGGCGACCGCCAGGACCAGCAACGCCGCATGCAGCATCGCTTGCCCGCGCGGCGAAAACCGCGTCGACAGGAAGTGCGCATAGAGGTAGCCGGCAAACAGCACGACCTGGAAAAAAAGCATGCAGGTCGTCCAGACCGCCGGCGAGCCGCCGAACCACGGCAAGACGGCTTTGCTGATCACCGGTTGGACCTGAAACACCAAGAACGCTCCCAGCAGCGTGGCCAACGCGAAGGGGAGCCAGGTCCCCAGTCCGGCAGCAGGATTCCGTCGAAATAACATCCGGGCATCTCTCACGATGGCGAGTCTTTTGCGGGGGAATCGGCCTCGAGGCATTCGCAGAACACGGCCTCGACCGCCGCCCGCCCCGCACGAATCCGGCCGCAGGGAGCCTCCCTGACGGGCCGCACGCGGGGCTCGGCTACCCCCCTTTTTTTAGCGGTGAGGAGCGGCCGGGAGGACGACATTTTCCCTGGAGAACCGCTTGCAAACCTAGGTCATGCAAACGTAGCTCACGATCCGCGGCCCGGCGCCGCGCAGCGACCGAGGAAGTCCGCCCCAGGCGATGCTGCGCCGCCCACAGCGGACGATTCGCCGGTCGCGCTCGCTGTTTCCCTTGGGCTCCGTTATGCTAAAGGAACCTTCCTTCCCCCCCGCCCCGCGAACCGTGATGCCCTGCTCATGGATTCCAGGACTTCGCCCCGCCCGCTCGCCGCGACACCGCCCGCTTCTCAGCAGAGGGCGTCTTCCGTTGTTCTGCTCGCCGCTGCGTGGCTGATCACCACTGCACCCGCGGCAAGCTTCGCCGAGGAGTCTCCACCGACGGCGGCAGCGGCGGGCGATGTCGCCTTTTTCGAAACACGGATCCGCCCGCTGCTGCACGACCATTGCTATGCGTGTCACAGCGAAGAAGCCGACCTCATCCGCGGTGGGCTTCGCGTCGATCACCGCGAAGCGCTGCGGGCGGGCGGAGACAGCGGACCGGCGGTGGTTCCCGGCGACGCCGCGGCGAGCTTGCTGGTCGACGCTTTGCGGCACGAAGGCTTCGAGATGCCGCCCGACGGACAGTTGGACGATCGAGCGATCGCCGACGTGGTCCGCTGGATCGAGGCCGGCGCCGTCGATCCGCGCGACCCGCCCGCCTCGTCCGGCGAGCCCCGCATCGATCCCCAAGCAGCGCGCGAACACTGGGCCTTTCAGCCCCTGGTCGCCCCCCAAACTCCTTCTTCGGAGGCCGCCCGCGGATGGTCGGAATCGGCCTCGCTGGTTAATCCGCTCGACGCCTTCATCGGCAAGCTCGTCGAGGAGCACAAGG
>CAYNVI010000069.1:5418-13314 GCA_964400585.1 uncultured Pirellulaceae bacterium
CGCCAGCGCCCCCCTGCGACGACGCCAGCTGGATCCGCCGCGCGACCTTCGACCTGACCGGGCTGCCACCGACGCGGCGAGCGATCGCGGCGTTCCAGGCGGACGATTCGCCGCAGCGCTTCGCCCGGGTGATCGATCGCCTCCTCGCTTCCCCGCATTACGGCCAGCGGTGGGGTCGCTACTGGCTCGACCTGGTCCGCTACGCCGACAGCAATGGCGCGGACGAGAACCACGCCTTCCCGCACGCGTGGCGCTATCGCGATTGGGTCTTCGACGCGCTCAATCGCGACCTGCCCTTTGACCGCTTCATCACGCAACAACTGGCTGGGGATCTGTTGATTCAGCCGGGCGATGACGAGGGAACCGTGGCCGACCTGTTGACCGCCACCGGGATGCTGGTGATCGGACCCAAAATGCTGGCCGAGCAGGATAAGAAAAAGATGCAGGCCGACATCGTCGACGAGCAGATCGATACGGTTTCCAAAACGATGCTGGGGATGACGCTCGCCTGCGCCCGCTGCCACGACCACAAGTTCGACCCAATCGCCACCGAAGGCTACTACGCCCTGGCCGGGATCTTTGCCAGTACTCGCACGATGGCCGATCAAGCCTTCGTGTCGCAATGGATGGAACGCCCGCTCCCTTCGGCCGAGATCGACGCCGCCCGCCAACGGCATCAAGTCAAACTCGATGCTGCCCAGCAGGAGCACACCGAGCTGGTCGCCCGAGCCCAAGCCGCCCTGCGGGAACAGCTCGGGGTGGAGACGTTGCCGGAGGATGCCGCCGCGGAGTTCCCTGCCGAAACCAAGCAAGCGATCGAAGCCGCCGCTGCGGCGGTCAAGCAGTTGGAAGAGACGATGCCGACCTACCCCCAGGTGATGGCGGTCGAAGAAGCCGAACCGGTCGACGTGCCCGTGCATATCCGGGGCGATCATTTGCGGTTGGCCGACGAACCGACGCCGCGGGGCGCGCCGGAGCGATTGACCGCCGTCACCCCGCTGCCCGAAATCCCAGAAAACCGCAGCGGCCGGCTCCGCTTGGCCCGCTGGCTGACCGCCCCCGACCATCCCCTGACCGCCCGCGTGATGGTCAACCGCTTGTGGATGTGGCACTTTGGCCAGCCGCTGATGCCCGCCCCTTCCAACTTCGGCTTGCAAAGCGATCCCCCGCTGCAGCTCGATCTGCTCAACTGGATGGCACGGCGGTTCATCGACGACGGTTGGTCGATCAAACGGATGCACCGCCTGATCATGCTCAGCCAAACCTATCGGATGTCCAGCCGCCCGCGGACCTATGCGGAGGAAGACCCCGAGAATCGTTATTGGTGGCGGCAGCAGCCTCGGCGTCTGGAAGTCGAACCGCTCCGCGATGCCATCCTGTGGGCCGGCGGCGACCTCGATCGTCGCTGGGGGGGCCCGCCCCAGGAGCGTGGCTCCCACCGGCAAACGGTCTACTTGAAGATCAACCGGGCAGCGCTCGACGAGCTGTTCTCGACCTTTGACTACGTCGACCCGGCCAGCCATCTCGGCCGCCGCCCAGTGACCACCGTCCCGCACCAAGCGCTCTTCCTGCTCAACAGCCCGCTCGTCCAGGAGCAGGCCGAGCGGCTGGCCAAGCAACTGCGGCAAGAGGCAGGGGTCGAGGACCGGCTGGAACGGCTCTGGTGGCGGCTCCATGGCCGACCGCCGCGGCCCGCCGAACAGGCTCGCAGCCGCCGGTTCCTCGCCGAGGTTCGGTCCCATTTCCCCGCCTCGCTCGCGGCCGCCCAACGGGACCAGGCCGCCTGGGCGAGCCTCTGTCGTACCTTGATCGCCGGGAGTCGCTTCAGCTATGTCGAATAGGAACGCCCCCCCCTCACCGGGACGTCGCTCGGTGCTGCAACTTGGCGGGATCGGTCTGGCAGGGCTCGCCCTGACCGACTTGCTGGCTCGGAGCGGATCGGCCGCCGCGCCCGCCCACGTTCGCGACACCGCCCTCCGTCCGCCGCACTTCGCCCCCCGTGCAAAACGGGTCATCTTCCTGTTCATGCACGGCGGGCCTTCGCACCTCGACACCTTCGATTACAAGCCCGAGCTGATCCGCCAGGACGGCAAGCCCCTGCCGTTCGACAAGCCGCGCGTCCAGTTTGCCAAGACAGGCAACCTGCTCCGCAGCCCCTGGAAATTTCGCCAGTATGGCCAATCGGGGAGATGGGTCAGCGAGTTGTTCCCCGAAGTCGCCCAGCACGTCGACGACCTGACGTTTGTGAAATCGCTGCACGGATCCAACGCGGCCCACGGCGGCGCGCTGCTGAAGGTGCATACCGGCAGCGACACCTTCGTCCGCCCCAGCATGGGTGCCTGGATCAGCTACGGGCTGGGCACCGAAAACGCCAACCTGCCCAGTTTCGTGACGATCTCGCCGACGCTAGGCCATGGGGGCGTCCGCAACTTCGGTTCGGCCTTCTTGCCGCCGACCCATCAGGGAACCCGCCTCGGCTCCTCGCGGCAGACGCTCGCAGAGGCGCAGATCGCCAACCTCACCCCGGCCGGCCAGGTTCCGCCCGACGTCCAGCGGTTGCAACTCGGCTTGATGGAAGACCTCACCCGCCAAGATCCCGCCTCGCTGGACCGCCAGGTCGACGCCGACTTGCAGGCCCGGCTCGAATCGTTCCAGCTCGCTTTCCGGATGCAGACCGAGGCCCCCGAATTGCTCGATCTGTCCCAGGAAACCGCCGCCACCCGCCAGCTCTACGGGGCCGATCGCAAACCGACGGCCGACTACGGCCAGAAATGCCTGCTCGCCCGCCGGCTTTCCGAAGCGGGCGTCCGCTTCGTGCAGGTCTCCCATAACTACTGGGACCAGCACTCGAAACTGAAAGAAAAGCACGGCCAATTGGCCCAGGAAGTCGATCGGCCGATCGCCGGCTTGCTAAGCGATCTCAAACAACGCGGCCTGCTCGAAGAGACGCTGGTCATCTGGGGCGGAGAATTCGGCCGGACGCCGACGGCGCAGGGCAACAACGGTCGCGACCACAACCCGCATGCCTTCACGTGGTGGATGGCGGGCGCTGGACTCAAACCCGGATTCAGCTACGGTCAATCCGATGCCTTTGGCTTTTACGCCGCCGAAAACAAGGTGCACGTCCACGATTTCCACGCCACCTTGCTGCACCTGCTGGGGCTCGATCACGAACGCCTCACCTACCGCTACGGCGGTCGCGACTTCCGGCTGACCGACGTCGAAGGCCGCGTGATCGAAGCGCTGATGGCCTGAACCGATCGCCGGCCGGCGACCTGTCCTCGGCGAAGGCTCGGCAGCGGCCTCGCCGCAGCGTTTGGCCCGACGTTTGCACCTGGGCCGAGGGAAGCGGCTCGCTGACAGCACGATTCACTGACAGCATGTTTCGCTGATTCGATCCCTGATCCTGGAGGAGACCTACGATGGCGGTGGAACTGACCGAACATGCTGAAGGCAAAGTCTTGCACATCAAAGTCACGGGCAAGCTTCAAGAGGAAGACTACGCACGCTTCGAACCCGAAGTGGAACGCTTGATCGCGACCGCAGGAAAGCTTCGCATCCTCCTGGAAACGCAGGACTTCCATGGCTGGGAAGCGAGTGCATTGTGGGAAGACGTGAAATTCGACGCCAAGCACTTCCGCGATATCGAGCGGCTGGCGATCGTCGGGGATCGCAAGTGGGAGAAAGGCATGGCGATGTTCTGCAAGCCCTTCACGACGGCCGAAGTCCGTTTCTTTCCGACCGAAGAACTCGCCGACGCCAAGGCTTGGGTCGCCGAAGGCGTGCCCGCTTAAAGGCCGCTCCGGCGACGGACAAGCCGGTCGCGATGCCGCGGCCGTAAACAACAAAGAGGCGCGCGGCCCGCCTTAGCGTGGGCCACGCGTGCTCAAATCGAACTGCAGCGACGCTCCCGCCGGAGACGGCACCTCCGCCATCACGTAGGCCCCGTCGATGCTGCCGTACTTGGCCGGCATCATGTTCACGGTCTCCACGTCGGCCGCCATCATGTCGGGAGGAATGGGCGATCCATCGGCCATCCGCAACTTGCGGAAAATCACCCGATACTTGCCCGGCGGGATCCCTTCGACCTCGGGGGAAGCCTGCAGCTGGAAGTTTCCTTGGCTGTCGGAAACGCCATAGCCGCCACGCCCCCCGACCTCGCCTTCGGGAATGAAGGTCACCGTGACTCCCTCCACCGGGTCGCCATCCAAATGGACCGTCCCCGAGGCGGGCACGACTTCCATCGAGGGAGCCCCTCCGCAACCGACCAGCAGTCCGACCAACAGCGATGCGAGCACGGATGCTCGGAGATGTAACACCACCGGAAATACCTCGCGAGAAGAAAATGGGAACACAAACCCTGCAGCGGCCCGCCGCGGCGAAACCAACTCACCGCGCCGCGGCACCCGCCGACGCTTAAAAATCCTCGATCACTTGACCGTCTCCGACGTAGGCGAGGCGTTGCAGGATCGTCAGGTTGGTCGAATCACTGAGGAAGTGCACCGAACCATCGCCGAAGGTCACCTGACAACCGCCCGGATGCATGCTGCCAGCGGTCGACCAGTCGCCCAAGCGACTTTTCCGCGTACCGCTGCGGGTGAACGGCGCGCCATCCCAGGCGCAGCAGAGGTTGAAGTTGATCCCCCGCGAATAGCTCAGATCGACGCCGTGACCGACCCACTTGGCGTAGCCCCACGTCTGGGAAACCCCGTTCCACGTCGAGCGCAACGTTTCGATCACCGCCGCGGTCGAACTGCTCCCGTCGGACAGATCCCGGAACTTCGAAGCATCGTTGTGCCCGAACATCCGCCGCGTACCGAAGGCTTCTTGGCTCCAGTTGTTATCGCTGCTCGATGTCCGCTCGATGCTGAAGTCGTAATTCGTGAACGCACCCTGCAAGGTCGTCGTGCCGGGAGAGATCGAATAGTTGGCCGAACCGGTGTTGCTGTAGGTGGTGGGGTTCGGATCGGAGGGACAGAGGAACGATTCGACCGGCGTGCTGACGACGAGGTCGTTGGCGTTGCCCGGCTGCCCAGGAAGCGGGCCCGAGACCGCGTTCGCACCGCGAGTGTAAGCCCCGGTCGCGAGCCGTAAGTCGAGTTGCTCCTGCAGGTTTTGCTGTTCGATGAAAGGAAGGATCAGCAGCCAACCGCGGTGGTTCCGTGTGTTGGGGCCCGGTGCGGCGCTCCCCGATTCGATCGAACCGCTCAAGGCGACCGAGTAGGGGAATTCGTTGTGCGTGTCATGGTAATTGTGCAGCGCCAGCCCGAGCTGCTTCATGTTGTTCGAGCACGACATCCGGCGGGCCGCTTCGCGGGCGGCTTGGACAGCCGGAAGCAGTAACCCCACCAGCACGCCGATGATCGCGATGACGACCAAGAGTTCGACGAGCGTGAAGCCGCGACGAGATCGAGAGCAAGACATTCCGATACCTCCCCTGGAAAAGAAAATAAGAACAGGCCGCTGGCGACGGCGGCGATCGCCTCCGTCTCCAGCGGTGTCACGCCAAACACATATAGCGTGCCATCACCCACCGCCGCGGTGTGGGGAAGGAACACCGTCGGCTTACGCGCCCCCCCGCCCTGCCCCCCTCGCAGACGCCCTAAGCGCGGCGTTCCGCCCCTGCAGAAGGCGGAGCTGGGCCTTCGCTGCCGCTAGCGCCGCGGGGGCCGCTTGAGGGAATTTTGGAAAGAACCCGGAAACCGTTGGCACAGAGCGGCCCCCCGCTCCCACGCACGACAGCGCGATGCTCATTTCAGCGGCAACCTTTCCAGGCCCTCTGCCCAACAGTTGGGCGGACCGGCCCAAGCCCTGTCCCCCCAAGACTCACCGGGGGTGGCGCTGCGCTGACCCCCGGTCCGGTTGACCCCCGGTCCGGTTATGCGAGCAAAGCGCCACGACCCCGCAGGGGTCGCAGAGACAAGGCGGCGACGTTCAGGCCCTCCGGAAACGACCGGGCAAAGACCCTCCCAGGGGGGGGGAGGGTGTCGCAGGATCGAGGGCGGGATCGGGATGGTAAGCGCGTCGCCGCAGCCCTGGCACCAGGCGGTTTTCCAAAATGTCGGAGAATCGGGCCCGCGACATGTCGCGGGCTAGGTATCATCAAAACAGCGAGCGGCTGCGAAACCTCGGGACTGCGGCGGTTTTTAATCAGAGCTCCGTATTCGGTTCCTGCTTTCAGCGCCGCGCGTCTCGGACCTGTACGCTTCCTCGCCGCCGCGGATCAGACGCCCGCTTCCAGGCTTCTCGCCCCAGCCTGCCGTGTTTTCCCTGGGTTCATCCATCATGCACCACCAAAATCGCCGTCGCGGAAGTATCCTCTCCGGCCTGATCATGCTGCTGGTCCTCGCTTCCGTCGCCGGAGGGGCTGGCTACTACTACTATTACCAACCCGGGCAGCAGGAAATCTCGGAAGATTTGATCATCCAGTCGGTCGAGCAGGGCCCCTTCGACCATATCGTGCTGGAACAGGGAGAGATCGAGAGCAGCAGCAACACCGAGATCCTCTGCGAAGTGAAATCACGGCAGGGGAGCAACGGGGTCTCGATCCTCTGGGTCGTCGACGAGGGGACGGCGGTCCAGCAGGGGGATAAGCTGGTCGAACTCGATTCGTCGCAGTTGGAACAGGAACGGAAACAGCAGCGGATTGTGCTCGGCAACGCCGAAGCGGCGGTGACAACCGCCGAAGCGGTGCTCGAGCAGGCCCGGATCGCCCGCCAGGAATACCTCGAGGGGGTTTTCATGACCGAGGAAAAGGCGATCCAGAGCGAGATGGCGGTCGCCGAGCAGGAGCTCCGCAAGGCGAAACTCGCACTCGAAAGCAGCCAACGCCTGGTCGCCAAAGGCTTGGTCAAGTCGCTCCAACTGGAAGCCGATCAGTTCGCCGTCGCCAACGCCCGCAACCAACTCGAGGCGGCCGAAGGGCGGCTGAGAGTCCTGCAGAACCTGACCCGCCAGAAGATGCTCGTCCAATTCGACAGTGAGATCTCAGCAGCCCAGGCCAACCTGGAAGCGGTCCGTGGCACGCTGGAAGAAGAAAACGAAAAGATGACCGAGATCGAAGAACAGATCGAGGCCTGCGTGATGTACGCCCCCACCGACGGCGTCGTCGTCCACGCGAACCGCTACAGCAACCGCGGCGGGAACGCCGAATTCGTGGTCGAAGCGGGAGCCACGGTGCGCGAGCGGCAAGCGATCATTCGGCTCCCCGATCCCTCACGGATGCAGGTCGCCGCCAAGATCAACGAGTCGCGGGTGACCCTGGTCCAAGAGGGGATGCCGGCCAAGATCCGCGTCGACGCGATCACCGACCTGCAACTCGTCGGCCAGGTGGTCAAAGTCAATCGGTATGCCGAACCGGGCAGCTTCTTCAGCGGCTCGATCAAGGAGTACGCGACCACGGTACGGATCAAAGATCCTCCGCCGAATATCCGTACCGGGATGACCGCGGAGGTCCGCATCTTTGTCCAACAACTCCCCAACGCGTTGCAAATCCCCATCCAGGGCGTCTATGAGTACGGGGGAAGGACCTACGCGCTGGTCGTCTTGAACGGCAACAGCTTCGAAACCCGCGAAGTGACCGTGGGGGCGACCAACGACAAGATGGCGACCATCGAAGAGGGGCTGTCCGAAACGGACCAGGTCGTCCTCAATCTGCGCCAGCACCTCAACCTGATGGATCTGCCCGAACTGACCAAGGAAGACAATTCCCAGCTTTCCGAAATGAGTGAATTCGCCGCCGCACCCGCCGAAGACGGCCCCAGCAGCGGCGGGCCGCCGACGCCTGAACAGGGCCCCAGCCCGGCCGATCGGATTCTCGAGCGAAACGACAGTGACGGCGACGGGAAGCTCAGCGCCACCGAACTCGAATCGATCGGTCCGAACTTCCGCGAGCGG
>CAYNVI010000070.1:0-13297 GCA_964400585.1 uncultured Pirellulaceae bacterium
ACTCGATGTTTCCCTCCGCCAGCATCTGGCCGAGGACGGAGAAGTCTTGCTGAGCGACCCGCTCCGTGGCATCTCCAGCGAGTTTCGCGATCAGCTCGATTGTCGTTACTGGGATTACCAGGAACACCGCGTCGAGCTTCCCGATCAGCCAGGGCCCCCAATTCGCGTCATGCGTCTTCGCCGGCGGTAGCGGGTGCCGCCTGCAGCAAGGGATCGAAGGCGTGTTCATCCGGATCGTGACGGCGGATCAGGGAGGCGCCGACTTCAAAACATTGGTGGCCCAGACGACGCGACCGGGCGATGTTGATCTGCATCCAAAAGGTCGGCAGGAGGAGTCGGACAATCTCGCCCGGAAAGAGCTGATGCGGGGAGAGGAATCCGATCCCGTTGTGCGAGAAGTCGCCGGTGTAGATCCCGATGCAACGCCGGGGACGCCGGATCGCCGGGAGCTGCTTTTCATACAGCATGATCCCCCGGGTCCGGACGCGGATCCGCGCAGCGGAGCGCTTGTCGCTTTGAACCGACGCGCTCGGGCCTGCCTCTTCGAAAAACTGACGATGCGTCTCGGGCAAGTTGATCGACCAGAGGGCACGGTCGCTCAGCTTGGCAAGGAGGTTTGCGTAATGCTCACCCAGCATTTTAATATCTCCGAGTCAAAGGCTTTGCCGCTGTCACGTGTCAAAATCTCATGGACGAGTTGCCGGGCCATCGGTCGCCGGTAGGGGCGATGGCTGGTCAAAGCCTCGTACACATCGACCACCGCACAGAGCTTCGCCCAGGGGTGGATTTCGTCGTCGACCACCGCGCTGGGATAGCCGCCGCCGTCGGGACGTTCGTGGTGCTGATACACCATCATCAATTGCCCCTCGGTCAGATCGGAGCGGTCGGCGAGTTTCTGCATCCCGAGCGCGGGGTGCCGCTGAATTTCCTGGTATTCCTCGTGGTCGAGCTTCCCCGGTTTGGCCAGGATCCGTTCGGGGATGTCCAGCTTGCCCAGGTCGTGCAGGAGCCCGCCAACGATGATCTGCTGGATCTCCGATTCGGCATAGCCCAGCTGCTTGGCCAAGACCCCGGCATAGAAGGCGACATTGGCCGAATGGGTGAAGGTCGCGTAATCATGACGCAGCACCTGGAACAAGGCGTCTTCGGAAAAGGCATCGGCGTCGATGATTTCCGAAGTCAACTTGCCCAGACGCTGGCAGGCCTCGACGGTTTGCTCGGTGTCGTTGCCCCGGAAGGCGGTTTCCAGGACATCCCGGACCACTTCGTTCAGGGCATTGATCCGCACCTCCATCGAGGCCTCGTGCCCCGCGCCCTCCAGTCCTACCAACTCGCGGAGATAGGCTTGATACTGTTGGCGGGCTGCCGACGAGATGTAGAGCCGCTGGCAACCGCTTGCCCGCAGTCGGGCGAGATCATCCTGGCGGAGCGGATGGGAGATGCCACGGTACAGGACGTAGTGATTCGCCTGGCTGTCCTGATGGAAGAGTTCGATGCCCAGGCCCGACTCGACCGGCGCCAGCGTCGCGACGCTGATCGGGAGGAGATCTTGGCAAGAGGAGGTCATCGCGAAACCTTGCTGCGGTTGTGCCGATGGAAAGGATGCTTGCAGCCCGCCGGAAAAGGAAGCCTGGCGCGGATCAGGGAGCCGGGCCCGCGGCATGCCAGCCGGAGGGGCTTCCGGTCACACCCAAAGCCTAGGACGCGATTCGGGATGCAGGGGGGGCGGGCCGCAGAAAAGGGCAGGGGAGACCCCCTGTTTAATCGCGGCAAGCGGTCCAGCTAGGCTCTGTCAGAAAAACCGCTAGCGCCGAAACCGCTCCAATGATCGATACGCACCGCGAAAAACGGGATGCGCATCGAAAAGTCGCGCTGCCCAGCTAGGGGGCCCGGAGGCGGAAACGGGCTGCCACGGCGGCTTGGTCGAGATGCTCCCAGGCTCGGTGGCCTGCCCAGGCAGGGAAGGGCGGTCGCTCCCCCGGCGAGGTCTGCCACGCCGCCGGCGAAACAGCGATTCCCTGCACCGCTCCCCGGCCGCGGTTGCCCTGAAAGCGAAGCTGTCGTCCCGGTTCGACCCGCACCGCGATCCCTTCCTCGGGACCCCAGAAGAGATTGTCCCGGATGACGATTGGGGCGCGGTAAGCGGGGGCCCCGTCGGGGCGTTGCAGGCGGAGGCCGGGGCCCGATCCGGCGAAGACCTGATTCGCGCGAATGGTCAAATTGCCCGGCTGGGCACCCTGGTGTTGGCGGCTGTAGATTCCCACCCCGCCAGGATCGGCGATCCAATTGCCGATGATTTCGGCATCGGCCGCCGCTTGGATCCCATGGTCTCCGCTATTCCAGATCAAGTTGTTTTCGATCCGATTGACCGCCTGACCCGCCGTGCCGTAGACGATCACGCCGGGAAACCCGGTGTCGTGGATCACGTTTCGCAGGATGCGGTTGCCGTAGCTGCCCTGCTTGATTTCGATCCCGTCCCCCTGGCTGACTTCGGGTCCACGAAGGTCGTGGAGATAGTTCTCGACGATCAGGGAATCGTGGAAGATCGCCGAAGCGTGATTGCCGCCGAGGTAAAACGCTTCGCCATGCCCGCCGGTGTGATGGATGTGATTCTGGCGGAAGGTAAGCCCCTCGTAGACCGCTCCCGGTTGATTGCAGGTGACGGCGACGCCACCCAAGTGATGCAGATGCAGTCCTTCCAGCACGATCCCGCGGACCGGTTTGTCGTCGTCCGTTCCGATCCGGATCGCGGCGGCCCCGCCCGTGATCGCAAAGTCGCGGAGCTGCAGGTGCTGGGCCCCTTCCAGGTTGAAACTGTTTTGTCGGGCATCGGGGCGATGGAAGAGGACCGTGCCCGGTGCGGCCCCGCGAATGACGATCGGGGCGGCGGCGGTCCCGCGATGTTGCAGCGCTAACCGTCGCGGATCGCGATAGGTTCCCGCGGCCAAGACCACTTCGTCGCCCGGCTGCAAACGATCGCCGGCGATCACGGCAAACCAGTCATCCTGGGGAGTGACCCGGTACGTTTCTCCGAGGGCCGCGGAGCTGCTGAAAGCGAGCAGCAACCCGGCGGCGAGGCAGCGCAGGAGGCGGCCCAACTGGCTGCCGACCATCAGCTCAACAAACTGGTCACGGCTTGCGCCTTGACGAGCTCCCGCGGTTGATTGAGGTGGTTGTAGACGATCGTTTCGGGATCGATCCCGAAGCTGTGATAAATCGTCGCCAACAGCTCGCCGGGGTGGACCGGGTTTTCCAGCGGCGCGCTGGCTGTCTTGTCGCTCTTGCCGTACACGAAGCCGCGTTTCGCTCCGGCCCCGGCCAACAAGCCCGTGTAGCAGTACGGCCAGTGATCGCGGCCGTCATCGCTGTTGTTGTTCCCGCTGGTACTGACGCCGCGTTGGGGGCTGCGGCCAAATTCCCCCACAGCCACCACCAGGGTTTCGTCCAGCATGCCGCGGTCGTCGAGGTCTTCGATCAGGCTGGAAAGTCCGGCATCGAGCATCGGGGCCGACTGATCCTTCATCCGCTTGCTGAGGCCCGAATGATGGTCCCAGGAATGATTGTTGCTGTTGGCGACTTTGGGCCAGATGACTTCCACCACGCGGGTGCCCGCTTCGACCAGGCGGCGGGCCAGCAGGCAACTGTCGCCGAACGTGTTCCGGCCGTACCGTTCCCGCAAGGGTTCCGGTTCGGCCCCCAGATTGAAGGCTTCGCGGGCGCGTCCCGAGACGACTAACGAGAGGGCGCGGTCGTAGTACTCGTCGAGCTCGAACGATTCGACCGCTTTGTTGATCTCCGGCATCTGTTGGTTGAGCAGATCCCGCAAGCGGGCGCGACGCTGCAGGCGGACACTGAAGACTTCCGGGCGAAGTTTCAAGTCGTCGACTTTGATCCGCGTCATCTTTTGCATGTCCATGTCGTCCCCCTGCGGATAGAGGGTGTAGGGATCGAAGGACTTGCCGAGGAACCCGGCGGTGCCCCCTTTGCCGACGACATTCGATTCCTGCAAGGGACGCGGCAGCATCACGAAGGGGAGCATCGGTTCGTCGACCGGACGGAGGCGGATCAGGTTGCTGCCGAAGTTGGGAAAGTCTTTCGGGCTGGGCGGTTCCAGTTGTCCCGAGGGGCTGACCTTGTCGGTCGTGTAGCCGGTCATCATCTGGTAGATCGCCGCCGTGTGGTTGAACAACCCATTGGGCGTGTACGACATCGAGCGGATCATCGTGGTGCGGTCGTTCAGCTGGGCCAGCCGGGGAAGGTTCTCGGTGAACTGGATGCCCGGCAGCTTGGTGCTGATCGGCTGGAAGACGCTTTTCACGTTGTCCGGGACGTTTTCTTTGGGGTCCCACAGATCGAGATGGCTGGGCCCGCCCTGCAGGTAGACGAGGATGATGCTTTTCGCTTTGCCCCAGCCGGGACCGCCCCCTTGGCCCGCTTCGGAAGCTTGCGCTTGCAGCTGCAGCATCGAACCGAGCGACATCCCCAGCATGCCGGCGCCACCCACGCGGAGGAAATCACGCCGCGTCGGACGCAGGTGGGGATCGCACAAGTCACGGGCGACGGGACCTTTGACGGTGAACATGGTCGAGACCTTGAGGGGGAGGGGACGAGCGGGGGAGGGGATGAGCGGGGGAGCAAGGATTAGCGGTTGAAGAGGAAGGCCGGGCTGTTGATCAACGCCCAGGTCAGGTCCTCGGCAGCGGTCAAGCGTTGGTGCTGCAGTTGGCGGACGCTCTGTTGCACGTCGGCGCGGAGCTGCACCAGTTGGGCATCTGCCGGCGTCTCCTTCTGGAGGCTCGCGATCCGTTTCTTGACGGCGGTGATCCGAGGATCTTCGGGAAGCGGACGCTGGGCGGCGTTGACCGCGGCGATCGCCTCCTGCAACGGCTGGTCAATTTTGGCAAAGTAGCCCTCGAGTTGCTGCCGGTCCGCCTCGCTCCGCTGGTCCTCCGGGACCGAGGTCGCGGCGGCCAACGTTTCGGGCAAGCCGAGCGGGATCTCGCCTGCCGCCGTCGTCGCGCTCAACCGGAAATGGCCCAGGCGATGTTCTGCGGCATTGTGGAATTGATGCAGCTTGAAGGTCAGCAGGGTTCCTTCGGGGTGGTCGATCGGCTGGGCAGCGCGGAAGGTGGCCCAGTGGACGACCCCGCCGGCAGGACTGACGGCCCAGCCGCGTTGGTCGTCGGATTTCCCGTCGAAGGCTTGCGCGATCGCAAAATTGGCTTGCGAGAAATCGGCCGCAGCCGACTGGATCTTGACCGGCTGGGCCTCCTTTGGCGCGTTGGCCGGGGCGGCCGTCACGGCGAATTCGGTGACCACGAAATTGCCGTTCTCGGGCAAGCCGGGGCCGCCGCCGGGGATGCCTTCCAGCGGCAAGGCTTCCAGCCGGAACCCGGTGATCCCGCGCAGTTGGGTGCGGACGGTGATCGTGTAGGTTCCCTTGTCCTTGTTGCCGCTCGCGATGATCGAGCGATCGTCTTGCTGCCGCAGCGTGGCCTGGTTGCTCGCCTGCAACTGCTGTGGCGCCAAGGGGAACCATTCGGTCTCGCTGGTGTGCTCCGTCACCCAAGCTTCCAGCCGCTGGGCGGTCGCCTCGCGGGTCGCTTGCAGTTGGGTTTCCGCCGCCGCGATCTTCTTCGCACGCTCGGCTTCGCGTTGCTCGATCTCCGGTTGGATCGCCTGCCGCACGTCGGCCAATTCCTGTTCGGTTTGGGCCAAGCTTTCCAGGCGGGCGGCTTCGAGACGCTGGCGTTCGGTCTGCCACCACGCTTGCCGCTCGGCCAGTTGTTTCTCCAGCCGCTCGTGATCCGCTTGGATCGAGCCGGCGATCTCGTCGAAGGCGGCTTGTTCGGCGGCGGTCGGTTTGCGGCTGAGCAGCCGCAGGAAGAGTTCTTCGACGAGCGCTTCGTCGTCGCCGTATTTCGCCACCAGCGAGGCGAGGTCGTTCTGCTCGTCGGCGATCGCCGAGCCGACCGTCGGGCCGCTGACCAGAGCCATCACCGGGCCGAGTTGGAGGTCTTCGGAACGTTCGCATTCACAGGCGCTTTCTCGGACCGGGCGGCCGAGATTCGCGAGGAAGCCATCGGCCAGGCCGATGCCGGCATCGGGCAGGGCGGCGGCCCGCGTCCCCACCGGCACGCCCGGAATCTGCGACGTCGCCCCGGTCGCGGCGTAGATCGCATCGTAGAGGACTTCGGCCGGCAGGCGGCGGGGCGTCGCGTGCGAATAGTTTTGCGTGTCCCCCTCGTTCCACTCGTGCGTGGCGACCGACAATTGATAGGTGCGGCTGTTACAGATCATCCGCAGCACGTGCCGCGTGTCGAAACCGCTGTCGATGAACTGGGCGGCCAGATAATCGAGCAGAGCCGGGTTGGTCGGCGGGTTGCCGGCCCGGATGTCATCGATCGGTTCGATCAGTCCGACGCCGGTCAGGTACCCCCACAGCCGATTGACATAGCTGCGGGCAAAGTAGGGATTGTCGGGCGAAGTCATCCAGGCGGCCAGCCGTTGCCGCCGCGTCGCTTCTTCACTCGCTGGGAAGTCACAATCGAACGGGAAGGTCGGCTCGACCGTTTCGCCGGTCCCCAAGTGCTTCATCTCGCCGCTCGGCTGATCGACGACTTCTTCGTACAGCGGTTTGGCCCCTTCGACGGCGGTCCCCCCGATCTTCTTACCCGCGCTTGCCGGATCGGCTTTCAGTCCAACACGGGAGAAGAACGCGGCGGTCTCGTAGTACTGGTCCTGGGTCCAGCGTTCGAACGGATGATCGTGGCACTTGTTGCAGTTAAAGCGAATCCCCAGGAACAGATGCGTCGTGTTCTCCATCGTCGCTTCCGGTTCGCGGAGGACCTTGAAGTAGGAAGCGGCGGGATTCGTGTTGTTGGAGCCGGTGGCGGTCAGAATCTCGCGAGCGAATTGGTCGTAGGGGCGGTTCTCGGCCACGGCGGTGCGGATCCAGTCATGGAATTTCGCCGCCCCTTCGGCCCCCAGGAACTTGCGATTGACCTGCAGCAGGTCGCTCCATTTGTTGGTCCAGAAGTCGACGAAGGCGACATTGCCGATCAACTGGTCGACCAAGGCGGCCCGCTTTTCCCGCGTCGGTCGTTCGTCCGCCAGGAAAGCACGGACTTCGTCCGCCGTGGGCGGCATCCCGGTCAGGTCCAACGCGACCCGGCGGATGAATTCCGAATCGTTGCAGAGCGGGCTGGGCTGGAGCTTCATCCGCTGCCACTTGGCGGCGACCAACTGGTCGATCGGTCCCCATTTCTCCGGCTCCTGCCATTGAAACCCGTCGCGGTCGCCCATCACCGTCAGCGTGGTGGCGGCGTAGGCGCCTTCGAAACGCGCTAGGATCGGCGCTTCGCCGCGGCGGACCGAAGTCATCAAGCCCCGGCGATCGGCCGTCGCGACATCTCCATTGCCACTTTCGACAAACGCTTCGCGGGTCACATCGCGACGACGGCCGTCGCTGTAATGGGCGACGATCCGCATCTGCTGGCGGGATCCGATCCGTTGGACCACCGGGTTTTCGGGCAGCATCTCCAGCCGATCGACTTGCGGGGCGTCGAGATTCAACTGCGCCCCGTCGGCGATCCAACGCCGCAGGATCGCGTGATAGGGATCGCCCGCCTGCATCAGTTGCCCTCCTTCGTGCGGGACCAGGCCGAGCGGCTTGAGGAGCATCAGGCTGTCGTCGGGCGAAGCCGAATTGAGCCGGCGGCCCATCAGGTCGTCCGAGAGTGCCCGCAGGTCGAAGACCGGGTCGTAACCGCGGAGCGAAAGTTTGAAACCGTTCTTCCCTTTGGCCGCCCCGTGACAGGTGCCCTGGTTGCAACCAAGACGGGAGAGGATCGGGTTGACATCCTGGACGAAGTCGACGGCGCCCTGGCCTTCCAAACCTTGCGAGACCACCTCCAGGCTGGTGGCTGCACCGTGCAAGGCCACGCGGATCGTCCCCTTGCCGTTGGCGACCGGGCGGATCAGGCCGCCTGCTTCGTGTTGGAGGAATTTTGGCAAGTCGAGCGTGCAGTCGCGCGTCACGTCGATCGTGTCGCCATTGTTCAGCCGAGCCGTCACCAGCAATTGGGTGTAGGCATAGGGCCCCTCGAGCGTGACCTCCGCCGGAAGGACCTCGATCCCGGCGACTTGATCGCTGGGCGGCAACGCATCGCCGCTCACGGCGGTTTCCTGGCGGGCGACTTGGGCGATCCAGGCGGCGGCATCGAAGCGCCGCTGCTGCTCGGTTTCGCGGAGGGTCACCGGGGCGGCGTCCCAGACGTCGGTGACCTCGCCGGAAGCGGCGGCGACCATCCGGATGGTCCCGTCGGCGGCGGCGATCGCCAAGCGATTGTCGGGGGTGAAACCGATCGCGAAGACCGCCGCATCGTCAAACGTCAGCCGTGCGCGCTGCGCGGTCGCTTGCGAGCGGAATTCCTGCAACCGCTTCCGTTCAGTCGCCGTGCGCTTGCTCGACCGTTTGGCTTGGATCTTCTGAATCGCCTCGGGCGTTTCCCCTTGCACCTCGTAGTCCCAGATGCGGACTTCGGCCGTGCCATCGACGGTGGCAGCCGCGGCGAACCGCGATCCGTCGGGGCTGATATCGACCGAGAAGATCCGGCCTTCCATCGCCGGCAGGCGGCGAATCAAGTTCGCATCGTCGCCGATCTTGCGGGCGGTTTGGCGGAAAGGACGGTAGAGCTTGGCAACCCCGTCGGCGCCGCCGACCAATAATTCGTCGCGGTCGGGATGGCGGTCGATCGCGTTGACCCCGCCGGCGAGCGCTCCCGGCGTGATCGAAGTGATGTTATCGACGAAGCGTTCGGTGGCGACTTCGATCAACTTGACCGTCATGTCGCGGCCGACCGAGACCAGATGCGTCCCTTCCTTGGTGAAGACCGTATCGCGGACCCAGTCGTCGTGGGCCCCTTGAAAGAGGACCTGTTCCCCGCTGGTCGCATCGATGGCGCGGACCGTCGTATCGGCACAGGCGAAGGCGATCGTCTGGCCATCGGGCGACCAGCTGACCCCGGTCAAGGTTTCGAAGGTGAAGGGGGCCGAAAGCAGCAGCGTTTGCGATTCCACATCCCACACCTGCAACTCGCCCCGCTCGCCAGGCGAGCCACCCGCAACCGCCAGCCGCTGGCCGTCGGGCGAAAAGGCGACCGAGTTGATGCGGGGGCTGAGTCCCACCAGCCGGCCGACCCGTTGGCCGGTTTCGGTATCGAGCAAGAGGACTTCGTGGAAGCCCGCCACCGCCAGCAGCGTACCGTCGGGCTGGGCATCGACCGACGAGATCATCGGCGGACGGTTATAGACGGGAGGGTGCGCGGCATCGTATTGCGGCCCCGCGTCTGCCGGCGCGTCGTTCGGAGCCCCGGCGGCGATCCAGCGGCGGATCGTTTCGATCTCGACCGACGACAACGGCGGTGCGTCGCGGGGCATCTCCGCGAAGCCGTCGATCGGGGTGATCTGTTCGATCAGGTAGCTCTCGTCCGGTTTCCCCGGCACGATCGCCGCCCGTTCCGTCTCGCCCCCTTGCAACAAGGCGGCGAAATCGGTCATCCGGTAGTCCCCGTCCCGTTTGGCCCCCTGGTGGCAACCGTAGCAATGGGCCCGGAAGATCGGGACCACATCGTGGCGAAAGCTGACCGCGGTGGAGCCCTCCGCTGCCGATGGGGGCGTTTCTTCACCCGCCACGGGACCGAGCGCAGCGCCCAGCAGGAACACCGCGGTGACGACGCGAACAGCGATCGTCCGAAAGGTTGTCCGGAAAAGATACGTCGGCATCCGTCTGCTTCTCCGAGGAGGGGAGCATCGGGTGCGAGGCCGGCAGACCAGGCGAGCTTTGTGGGCAGCGATCTGCAGTCCAAGCACCCAAAGGGGGGAATTCGGTCTGAGACCACCCATCCATCTTCCATCGCGGCGGCGCGCAAGGCGGGAACAATCCCACCTCCCACGGATTCTGCGATCGATGAGGTAGCCCTAATGCGGAAGGAGGCCGTGCGAAATGACGACGCTGCCACCGCGAGGGCAGGCGGACGGGAACATGCAGCTCGCCACCCGAAGGCGGATGAGACCGCTCCAGGGATTGCCTGCCACGGTTCACCGCCACGCGGCTTTCGCTCGGTTGGGGAAACCGAACCAACACCGCGGGTTGGTCAAGAACGAGCCAATGCCGTCCCGTCCCCGTAAGTTAATGAGGTTCGTTCCCCCGGTCAATCATTATTCCGGAGAGAGCCGAGCAGATGGTCAATGCGTGATAAAAGGGGGGTTCGCAGTCCAAGCGGCGGCCTGTGCGATGGGCTACGATTGATCCTGTGTCGGTGCAGCCTGTCTTTAGGCGACGCGTGGAGCTGGACGGTTAAGCGGCACGGTTGAGCTTTACGGGGCGCGACCGGCTGACGCTCCGCTGCACGGTGCACGACCGGCTGACAGACGGACCGGCTGAACAGGGAACGAGTGCGATGTTGAATCTGACCGGGCGAGGATCCTCCCAGACGTGCAACGGCCTCCGCCGTCGCGATTTCTTACAGGTCGGTACCCTGGGAGCGATCGGCTTGGGATTGCCCGCCTACCTGGCGGCGGCCGAGCGTGGGGGGGTGGCCGAGGGCAAGGACCAGCGTTCCTGCATCATGATCTTCAACCTCGGCGCGCCCAGCCAACTCGATACGTTCGACATGAAGCCCGCCGCGCCGGCGGAAGTCCGCGGGCCGTTTCAGCCGATTTCCACGAAGGGGGATTTTGAGCTCTCCGAAATCCTCCCCCGACACGCCGAAGTCGCCGACAAGTTTTCGATCGTCCGTTCTTGCTACCACACGGCGGCCGCGGTCCATGACGCCGGCTGGCAGATGCTGCAAACGGGGCGGCAATTCACCGGGGGCGTGAATTACCCGCACGCCGGCGCGGTGGTCCAGTACCTCCGCGGCCGCCGGACCGATCTCCCCGCCCACGTGGTCTTGCCCGAGACGATGGGGCGGGGCGGAGGCAATCTGCCCAATGGCCAGGCGGGCGGTTTCCTCGGCAAAGCCTACGACCCCTTCGAGCTGTCGGCCGATCCTTCCCAGCCCGATTTCAAGGTCCCGGACTTGCTGCCCCCGGAGAGCTTGGGGGATGTCCGGATCGACCGGCGACGGCGGATGCGGCAAGCGATCGAAGCGCGGATGGCGGAGCTGGAAGCGAGCGAATCGGCGCAGCTGCTGGATGCCAACTTCCAGGCCGCCTACCGCTTGATGAACAGCGCCCAGGCCCGCCAGGCCTTCGATCTGGAACAGGAACCGCGGGCGGTCCGCGAACGGTACGGGATGAATCGCTTTGGGCAGTGCTGCTTGCTATCGCGGCGGCTGATCGAAGCGGGCGTCCGCTTCGTCACGATCAACACGTTCCTGACCGTCTTCAACGAAGTCACCTGGGATATCCACGGGACGAAGCCGTTCACCAGCATCGAAGGGATGCGGGACATCGTCGCCCCGATGTACGACCAAGCCTACGCCGCCTTGATCGAAGATCTGGAAAGCCGCGGGATGCTCGACGATACGCTGGTGACCGGTTTGGCCGAATTTGGGCGGACGCCCAAAGTGAATCCTGCCGGCGGGCGCGACCATTGGCCGCAATGCTTCTCCTGCACGTTTGCCGGCGGAGGCGTGCAGGGTGGGCGGGCGATCGGGGCGAGCGATCCGATCGGGGCGGTCCCGGCCGATCGTCCCACCAGTCCCGGCGAAATCATCGCGACGATCTTCCATGCCTTGGGGCTCGAACTGCACGCGGAGATCCCCGGCCCCGGCGGCAGGCCCTTCCCCCTGGTCGATTTCGGCGTGCGGGAGATCCGTGAACTGTTTCAGGCGTAACCGCCCCGCCGGCGGCCCGTCGGCCGGTTTGTCAGCCCCCGCCGCGGCGTCTTGACCCCGCGGCGTGGGCCCTCGATCTTCCCTCCTGAGGCGATCTGCCATGACCCGTTTTGCCGGTTTGTTTGCCTTGACCTTGGTCCTGGGATGGCCCGGGGCCGCTGCCCAGGCGGAGACGTCGGGGCCGGCTTCGCCGCTGGCGATCTATCCCGCGGCCTTCACCTTGCACGGTCCCGAAGCCGTCCAACAGGTGGCGGTTGTCGAAACCGAGGAGGGGACCGCCGCCGCCGCCGTCCCCGCCTATCGCTATGCCTTGAGGAGTAGCGATCCGCAGGTTTTCGAGGTCGTCGCAGGGCGGCTGGTGCCCCGCGGCGACGGCCAGGCGGAACTGGTCGCCACCACGAAAGATGACCGTTCGGTGCGGGCGGCGGTGACGGTCAGCGGGATGGAACAGTCCCCCGGCTGGAACTTTCGTCATGACGTCCAATCGGTGCTGGCCAAGCGCGGTTGCAACGCCGGGGCCTGCCATGGCGCCTTGGCAGGCAAGGGCGGGTTTCGTTTAAGCCTTCGCGGATACAATCCCGCCGACGATTACGTGACGATCTCGCGGGAAGCGCAGGGCCGCCGCATCGAACTGGCCGATCCCGGTCGGAGCCTGCTGGTCGCCAAGCCGACCGGCGCGCTGCCGCACAAGGGAGGCCTGCGGCTGACGACCGAAGACCGCGATTACCGCATCTTGACCGAATGGATCGGCCAAGGCGCGCCGGCTCCCGACGCCGACGATCCGCGTCTGGAGCGGATCCGCGTGCTCCCGGACGTCTCCCGCTTGCAGCCGGGGGATCAAACGCAGGTGCTGGTGCAAGCCGAATATGACGACGGTCGCGTCGTCGACGTGACCCACTGGGCGCAATTCACCGCCACGGACGAGTCGGTGGGGACCGTCGACGAAACGGGCAACGTCACCATCCGCGGTCCGGGAGAAGCGGCGATCTCGGTCTGGTTTGGCAGCCGGATCGCGTTGGCGCGGTTGAAGGTGCCGTATCCTTTCGACGTGCCGCCGGCGGTCTATGCCCAAGCGCCGCGACGCAACTTCATCGACGAGTTGACGCTGGCCCAGCTGGCTGAATTGAACCTGCAGCCCGCCCCTCGCTGCGACGACGCCACGTTCCTCCGCCGTGCCATGCTCGACTGCCTGGGGCGGCTACCGACCGCCGAGGAGGTGCAGCGATTCCGCGGCGATTCCGACCCCCAGAAACGGGACGCGTTGATCGAGCAGCTGCTGGCGCGCGACGAGTTCGTCGATTATTGGGCCTACCGATGGAGCGACGTGTTGCTGGTCAACGGCACGAAACTGCGTCCCGCCGGAGTCAAAGCTTTTTACGCCTGGATCCGGGAAGCGGTGCGGGAGAATCGGCCCTGGGATGAACTCGTGCGGGGCGTGCTGACCGCCCGCGGAA
>CAYNVI010000071.1:0-13290 GCA_964400585.1 uncultured Pirellulaceae bacterium
CCCCGACTTCTCTATCGGTCACCAAGCCTCCTCCCCCCTGCCCACGTTCCTGTTCATGCATGCTCTGGCCCCCCGTTCTGCCCCCCGTTCTCTGGCCTTCACGCTCTGTTTCTCGCTCTGGACCATGCTGACCCTGGCGGCCGAGCCGTTGGAGGTAAGTTATTTTCCGCCGCAGACCGTGGTCTACGTGGAGATCCCCGAACCTGCCGCGCTGGCGGCGACCCTGCGGGACCATCCGCTGCGGGAAAAGATCGAGGCCTTGCCCGCCTACGAACAGGTGAAGCAAACGCCCCCCTACCTCCGCGCGAAGATGGGGCTCGCCTTCGTGGAAGGATCTTTCGGGATGCCGTGGGCCGAGACCTTGGAAAGGTTTGCCGGACGTGGCATCCAGATCGGGCTTGACCCGCAAAACCGCGGTCTGGTCGCACTGATCCGCGGCCGGGATGCGGACGCCATGCAGGAGCTGGAGGATCGGCTGATCGCGTTGCCGCGACCCGGCGATCGCGCGCTGACGCAAGGCGAATATCGCGGACAAACCGTCTACGACCATGGCAACTTCAAATGGCTGGTCTACGAGGATCGTTTGTTGGTGACCAATCAGGCCGCCACGGGGCGAGCCTGCATCGATCGTCTAATCGACAACGACGGGAGCTCGTTGGCGGACCAACCGGCCTTTCAAACCGCGGTGGCCCAGCGTGATCCTGCGGCCACCGCCTGGGGCTTTGTCGATGCCGCGCGAGCGCGTGAAAGTTTTCCTCAGGACGCCCCCTTCGAGCGTCCGCTGCCGAACCCGCTTGCCGAACTCTTTTTCGGTGGACTGCAGAACGTCGCAGGAAAGACCCCGGCGTTGACCGCCGAGTTGACGCTTCAGCCCGAGCATTTTGGTTTGCAATTTGCCACGCCGTTCGACGCGGCCTGGATTCCCGAACACCGTGACTACTTTTGGGGCCCGGAGGGACGCGGCCAGGCCCCGGCCGTGCCGCAGCTGCCCGAGACCCTGCTTACCCTGGGCGCCTACCGCGACGTTTCCCAGATGTGGTTATGGGCGGGCGACCTGTTCAACGAACAGACCAACGATGCAATCGCCCAAGCCGATGCGAACTTGACGACGTTATTCGCGGGGCGTGATTTTGGCGAAGACATTCTGGGCGCGGTGGAGCCCGAACTAGGCATCGTCGTCACCCGCCAGGACTTCGCCGAGCTCCTCCCCCGCCCTGCGTTGAAACTTCCGGCCTTCGCCCTAACCGCCCAACTTCGCGATCCTGCGACGATGCGGAGCGAACTGCGGCGGATCTTTCAAAGTCTGGTCGGTTTCTTGAACATCGTGGGGGCGATGGAAGGCCGGCATCAATTGGAACTCGGTCGAGAAACGCTGGCCGGCGACGGTGAATTACTCTCCGCTACCTTCGTTCCCGAGGTGGGCGAAGCGACCTCCCAGCAGGCCAACCTGGTCTTCAATTTTTCACCCTCCCTGGCCTTCGCCGAGGACCGCCTGGTCCTCGCCAGCACCCAAAGCCTCGCTCGCCAACTGCTCGCCGCGGACCCGGTCGAACCGGCCACGAAGTCCGACAATACGATCGCCGACAATACGGCGATCGCGCTGCAAGCGGACGTGCTGCGGAAAGTGCTTGAGGACAACCGCGAACAGTTGATCGCGCAAAACATGCTGGCCGAAGGACATGGCCGTGAGGAAGCGGCCGCGATTATCGATCTGCTACTCACCGCGATCGGTTATTTCGAGCAGGCAGCACTGGCCCTCGGTCTGGACCAGGATCGCTTGACGCTCGACCTCAATCTCCGCTTTGCCCCGTAACCGAGAATCGCCTCCGATGCGCATCGAATCCGATCTCGACCCCGTCAGGGCCTGGGCCCCGTTTGAACCGAGCGCCTCGGTCCCTTGGAACGCCAGGCGGGCGGCGCACCTCTACCGCCGCGCCGGCTTCGCCGCGACGGAGGAAACCTTGCAGCAAGCGTTGGCAGGGTCCCCGACCGCAGCGGTCGATCGGCTACTCGACGTCGCTGCCGAACCACCGGCATTTCAAGCGACGATGGAGAGCTTGGTCCTCGCCTCGCTGTCGACCGGCAGCATGGAACGGCTGGCCGCCCAGTGGATCTACCGGATGTTGCAAACGCCCGTCCCACTGCTGGAAAAGATGACGCTGTTCTGGCACAGCCACTTCGCGACCAGCGCCGACAAAGTCGCGGACGCGGAATTGATGCAGCAGCAGAACGCCCTCTTCCGGCGACACGCGCTGGGCGATTTTCCACAACTGCTACTGGAGATCTCTCGCGATCCGGCGATGCTGCTCTACCTCGATTCGGCCTCCAACCGCAAAGCCCATCCGAACGAGAATTATGCACGCGAGATCATGGAGCTATTCTGCCTCGGGGAGGGGCACTACAGCGAAACCGACATCCGTGAACTGGCGCGTTGCTTCACCGGCTGGGAAGTGCGTCGCGAAACCTTCCGGTTCAACCGCTATCAACATGATCGCGGCGTCAAAACAGTGCTCGGTCAAACCGGCCCCTGGACAGGGGAAGAAGCCGTCGGGATCGTCGCCCAGCAGCCGGCGGCCCCGCGTTTCCTCGCCACCAAACTAGTCCGCTTCTTCGTGATGGACGAGCCAGCCCCGTCTGCCGCTTTGATTGAACCGTTGGCGCTCCAGCTACGAGCAGATGACTTCCAGATCGGGCCGACCGTCCGGCGGATCCTGAACAGCAATCTGTTTTTCTCCGAGCAGGCGATCGGTCGCAAGATCCGTTCCCCGGTCGAACTGGGAGTCGGTTTCTTGCGTTCCCTCGAGGGGACCACCAACACCTACCAGCTGGCGGCAGCTTGCCAGCGGTTGGGCCAAAGTCTGTTCGCCCCGCCGAGTGTCAAAGGCTGGGACGGCGGGCGTAGCTGGATCAATTCCGCGACCCTCCTCGGCCGCTCGAACCTGATCCGCCACCTGATCGAAGAAGACGCGTCCGCCTTTGGGGGCGAGCAACTGCCCGTTTATCTGGCAAGCCAGGGAGTCCGCACGGCCGATGACTTGCTGGACCATTTTCAGCGTCTGCTCTTCGCCATCGAGATCCCCGCCGAGGCGCGCAGCGAAGTCACGCGGCTTTACCAGCACAAAGGCGGACGTTCGCCCCATGGAGCCACCGCAGCGGTCCAGCTGCTGTGCACCCTTCCCCAGTTTCAACTTGCCTGATCAGGATTTCGTCCGATGGTTTTCTCAACGCGACGCGACTTTCTCAAGGCAGCCGGCATCACCTCCGGCTCGTTGGCCTGTGCGGCAACCGTGCCGGCATTCCTGCGGCAAGCCGCGGCGGCAAGCTCCGATCCGGAGCGGATCCTGGTCGTGATCGAAATGGCCGGCGGCAATGACGGACTCAATACGATCATCCCGCGGCAAGACCCCGCCTACCACGAGGCCCGTCCCCGTTTGGGAATCGCTCCTGCCGATGGGCTCCGCGTCGACGACGCGTTCGGGCTGCATCCCGGTCTCCGAGGGTTGGCAACCCTGCTCGAACAGGGAGACTTTGCGGCCGTGCAAGGTGTCGGCTACGAGAACCCCAACCGGTCGCACTTCGAATCGATGGATATCTGGCACTCGTGTCAACGGAAAGAGGAGGCTCGGATCGATGGCTGGCTGGGACGCTATCTGGAAGTTGCCGGCAAGCAAGGGTCGGCCGATCCGCCGGCAGTCCATCTGGGCGGTGAACCACAACCGTTTGCCTTGATGTCACGCGAAGTTCGCGTCCCGTCGATCGAATCGCTGCAGCGGTTTCGTCTGGAAGGCGTCCAAGACGCTTCGTTCCGCAAAGCCGTCGAAGGCCTTACGACGAACGTGGGGGAGTCGAGCGATGATCTGCTTGGCTTTGTCACTTCCAGCACTGCCTCGGCAGTGACGGCCAGCCAGCGGATGGAGACCGCCGGGATCCGCTACACGCCGGCGGTCACCTACCCCTCGACCGGTTTGGGAAAGAAACTTGAAACAGTTGCCAAATTGATCGCTGCGGGGATGGAGACGACCGTCTATTACCTGCGGATCGACGGCTTTGACACCCACGCCAACCAATCGGCGGCGCACGCGTCGCTCCTCCGCGAAGTCGGCGACGCGGTGGCGGCATTCCTGCAAGATCAAATCGCACAAGGCTCCGGCGACCGCGTCTTGACCTGCTGCTTCAGCGAGTTTGGGCGTCGCGTCGCTGAAAATGCCAGCGACGGAACCGACCACGGCACGGCCGGACCGATCCTCCTCGCCGGGACACAGGTCGCAGCGGGCTTGATCGGCGAGCACCCGAGCTTGACCGATCTCGACCGCGGCGACCTGAAGTACCACACCGATTTCCGGCGGGTCTACGCGACGCTGCTCGAGCAATGGTTGGGAGTGCCCAGCGAGACGATCCTTCCAGGCACGTTCGCGCCGCTACCGCTGTTCAGCTAAGCGGGCATCTCCAGGCGGACGGGATAAAAGGGGACGCGATGGATCGTCGCCCCGCCGTTGTAGAAGGCGATCCCGTCGAGTTCGAGCCCGTGGATGGCGCGATGGGTGTGCCCAAAGGCGACCCGCTTCACGCCATCGATGGCGGAAGCGGGCTGTCCGCGCATCCACCGCAGCAAACGCCGGCAGGTCTGCTGCTTGCGATGGGCTGCCCCAGCGACCGCCAGATGGACGCCGGTCGAGACCGCGACCTGGTAGGCCTGGTCACGCAACGGACCGGCTGCCGGTTTGTCCCGCCACCGCTGGCGGTAGGCCAAGAAGCGGTCGTGGCGGCCGCGGCCTTCGATCACATCGCCATGGATCAGCAGCACGTCTTGGACCCGCAGGGCATCGAGCCCGCAGCGAAACCGGTCCTGTTCAGCCGCCCAATCGCGCAGACTGTCCGAAAAAACTTCGTGGGCGTCATGATTGCCATCGAGGTAGACAAACGTCTTGTCGGGAAACCGCTCCTGCCAACGATTCAGCCAGGCGATCGCCCGGTCGACCGTTGCCGCTTCGTCCTCCAGGCGGCTCCAGCGGAAGTCGAACATGTCGCCTCCCCAGACACAGAGATCGCTCCACTCGACGGCATGCTCGATCTGCTCCTGATGCCGCCCGGCATTGCAGCGTGAGCTGAAAAGATGCAGGTCGGAAATGAAGGTCAACCGCTTCGGCGTTACCGTTGCGTCGTAGCGTTCAATCAACGGTGACCTCGTCGAAAGACATTGCGAGCATGATTTCGCAAACGCGAGTGCCCAGGTTCCTCCCGGCGCTCCCCACGCAGGATGCGGAATACCAGCGTTCGAAGCCAAAAAACGCAGGGCATACCAGGTCCTCCGCCAATGGGTTGCACCAAACGTTGTACCAAAAACCCAAGACGCTGCAACGCGGAGGTATTGGGGTCCGCTGGCTTGCTGCGGGGATGCCCATGACTCACTTGTCCTGGTCAGCGGAAGCTGCGAACCGCGCGAAGGCCTCGGCGTGCAAGACTTCGTGCTTGCCGTCGAAGACGGTGATCGAACCGAAGCTGGCTTCTTTCTCAAACACCACCTCACGCTCTCCGAGCGTGTTGCCCTCTTCGTTCTGGGGCGCGTTCAGCGTGAGCAAATCGACGAGTTTAGCGGGCGGGATGGTGGCTTCCTCCTCTGCGAACGCGACTCCCAAACGATTCCAGAAGCGAAGCGAGTGAGAAATCGGAACGCTTCCCTTATATCCATCGAAAAGACCGGTGTAGATCTCGATGCGGGCGAGCGGGCGCGGAGGGATTTCCCAGTACAAAGGCGATCTCTTGATACACTCCGCATGATCCAAGACGCCCTCCGGAGACGTGCTCGCCAGGATGTCGGCGGCGTATTTGTTTCCTCTGCGGAGGGACTGATGGTACCACGCGACCAAGTCGGAGATAGGGACCCATGCCTGGCAGGTGTTCAGGTCGTGTCGCGACTTGAGGTAGACCCCGAGGGTTGCCAGGCCTCCGCCAGATCCACCGCAAACGAAAATTCGATCGGGGTCGGCATCCGTTTGTTCGATCGCGAAGGTGATCGCGTCATCGATATCGGCGATCACCTTTTCGCTCAAACAGGCTTCAGGTGATGCATTGGGGCCGCGAAAATCTGGGTGAATGTAGTTCCAATCCGCTTCGATCGCGAAGCCGGCCAAGGGGTCTTTCTGGGTGTAATCGGCGGACCAAGAGTGCAGGACCACGAGTAGCGGAGCCGCGGTTTCGGAGGCCGCGTGGAAGTAAGCATGCTGAATGGCGTCGTCGACGGTTGAACGAATGCGGACGACCGAGAGCCCTGCTCGAGCATCCCGCGAGCTCGTGTCGTCCCCGGCGACCACGGGCTGCGGAGGTCCTTGCCCCGTGGCCCATCGTGGATGAGGGCTGCAGACAACCGCGCCCAGGGCAAGCAGGCACAAACCGGCGATTTCCGCAAAAGCTTTTCGTGGCATGCAACACCCGGGCGATGGGAAGGGCTGGCGGCCAAAGAGGGCGACGTCGACACGAGTATAGCCGCCGGCACGATCACCGATCAGGTAGTTACCCCGCCGCGACGGCACCTCCCCTTCCATCGTGACAGGCGGCACCGGAAGACCGACCTAGGGGGTCAAATAGGGGCCATTCCTGACCGTTCGGGCAGCGAGGGTGCCGAATCAAGAAACCGCGAAAACACTAGGGAAAACGCTGTTTTCCCTGCAAATTCGCAAGAGCGGGTGACCGGGTTCGAACCGGCGACAATCAGCTTGGGAAGCTGATGCTCTACCAACTGAGCTACACCCGCTTACTTGGCATTGTAATGTAATGAGCCGCCCCCCCTCGTCAACCGCCGCGGGAAAAGCCGCCGGCTCAGGCTCCCACCGGCCATCGACGGACCAGTCATCGGCGGGCCAGGGACTCAGGCGTGGAAAGCGATCGACAGGGAGTCAGTCCCCCGAGGTCGCGGGGACTAAAGGAAAGCGAAAGGCTTGGCGATCCGCTGCCGGCGGTGCAAACGGCTCCTCTTCGGCAGCCTCTGCCGCTAACTGCGCCAACCGCTCCGGCGAGAGGCCGAGCCAACCAGCGGGCGTCTCCGCAGGGCTTTCGCGTTCGGCCAACCGCCGAAACAGGGCGACGGCCCGTCGGCAATGACGACGGCGACCTCGCCAGGAACCGGCCCGCGTTTTCACGCCAGCCGCGGCCAACTTGATCAAGCCCTTCAGCAATTCCGCGGTCGGGCCCTGCCGTCCCGCCACGTGCCAGACCGCTTCCCACGCCTCGTGAGCTTCCCAGTAATCACCATGATTGAACAGATCAAGCCCCCGCAAGTAACCGCGACAACGCCACCAAGGGACGGGCGGATCGGAAAGCCAAGCGGGGGGAAGTCCGTGAGCCGCAGCGGCACGCTGCGAGGGACGAGGGGACTGGCCGGGAACATAGGGGACCGCTGGCCAAGGAATCTCCGGCAGCCACACCGGGACGCCCAGCGGCGGGGTCTCGCAGCCAACGCCTGCGGGCCGTTCCATCGCTAAACCCTCCTCAACCAGGCTCTCGCAGGAAAGTAAAGAACGCTCACCCTCCGACCGCAGGCGGGCGCGGGAACGTTCAAGACGGCGTCCGCAGCCGTCCCTCCGCGTCGACTTGCCAGATCTCCCCGCTTCGCACCTCCCAGGCGGTCAGCCATCCGCCTTTGCAGACGCCGGTATCGAGCCCCAGCAGATAGCCGCGGTCCAGGACGTCGTCTTGCGGGGTGTGGCCGACCACCGCGGTCTTGCCCGAACAGTGACGCTCCGGCGGCAGATAATCGCGCAGCGACAACCACCGCAAGGTCTGGGGGTCGGTCTCCTCGAGCGGTCGAGGCGGATCGTAATTGGCATGCAAAAAGAGGTGCGTCGCCGACTGCCAATAAGCCAAGCAGTGCTCCAGGAAAGCGAAGTGGGCGTCGGGGACGTCCGCCAAATCGGCCGCGGCCCCGTACGATTCGAGGGTGGACCGGCCCTTCGAATCGAGCCAATTGGAGAACGCTTCGGGACCCTCACGTGCTTCCAACATCAGCTGATCGTGATTGCCCAAAATCGGGATCAGCCGACAGGCATCCTGCAGCGCGATCAACTGCTCGAGCACCCCTTTCGAATCGGGACCACGGTCGACGTAATCGCCGAGCGGTACCAGCGTATCGTCGGCAGCGACCGAGATGGCCTCCAGGAGGCCCACCAGCGCAGCCCGGCAGCCATGAATGTCTCCAATCGCAATCGTCCGGCTCATTTGACAGGGCTCCTCACCCCTCAACAGCGCGAAAACTTGATCGTGGCGCGGTTCCGCTAGCCGTCAACGTTCGTGTCGCCGGTGATCTTGTCTTTATAGGTTGCCAAGCGGCCGAGCGCCATGTCGACATCCTCCTGGGCGGCACCGGCCCGTTCCATCGCGGCGGCAAAGTGCCCACAGAAGAGCGCAAAATGGTGCCCGGTGACGCCCAGTCCCGCGTGGATCTCGCGCAGTTCCGCCCCCGTGTACTCGACCGGACCGTCAAAGGCCGACGCCAGAAACTGGTACTGCATCCGGCGGATGTGGTCCCGGTCGACGTTGCGAAAAAAAGGGGCCAATTGCTCGTCGGCAAAGATGTGGCTGTACATGTCGTTGACGATGGCCGCGACCCCTTCGGCGCCACCAAGCCGGTCGAACAGGACATCCGCATCGCGATCCATTTCCTCGGAATCGCCACTCATTCGCGATCCTTCCTTCTATTTGCTGGTTGGGTCTGGCGGGCACTGAAACCGTTTTTAAGTCTAAGCGCTGCCGCGTCAGGACAGAACACCCCTGCCAGGGAAAGGGGGGGCGTCGCACGCGGCCAGCCAGCCGGCACCCGATACGCTTCGCTCTAGCCAGGGATGTGGACGGCGTATGGGTGGGAATGCGTCTCCCGATTAAGCAACGCGTTGCGAAAAGTGGTTGCATTCCTCGGCAAAGCTTACGAAGCTGAGCTGCCGAGGTGTGATCCTCCGAACGGCTGCCCCGCAACCGTTCGGCGCGTCCGCTTCCGACCGCGTCCCATCTCGATCCGCCTCGATCCACCGGGAGCCTGCCGATGCCCGCTTTGCCTCCTCCCCGCCTCGTTTCGGTTGTGCGGCCTTGGCCGCTCGCAACCCCACGCGTTGTGCCACTCAGCCTGCTGACCATCGCCGGATTGGTGTTAGCAGCTTCGCCTGGCGATGCCCAACAGGCAGAGCAAACACGGACCACGGCCCCCCGGCATGTGGCGGTCGAAATCTTCGTCCGCGCCGGCGACCCGGGGCAGCAGACGGCGATCGAGACCGCCCGTCAGTTTCTTGCCGATCGGGGCGGCGCCGCCCTGCGGGTGGTCGATCTCGATGCGGATCAGGCGGGGGCCCTCGAGCGGCTGGAACAACTCGCTGCACACTATCGTTTTCCGACTACCGAGCTGCCGATCCTGTACGGGTGTAACCAGATCATCCAAGGAGAAACCAGCAAGGAAGGCTTGCAGCGGCGGCTCGCCGAGATGCTCCGGATCGTCGTCTATGTGCGTACGGGCTGTCCCCGCTGTGCCAACGCCAAGGCCTTCCTTGGCGATTTGGCGAAGCGTTACCCTCCTTTTGAAATCCGGTTCCGCGATATCGCCACCGATGCCGTGGCGCGGACCGATTTGCAGCAGGTCGTTCGTCGTTACAACCAGGCAGCAGCCAGTGTTCCTGTCTTTCATTTTTGCGATCAGATGCTTGTCGGCTTCGACGCTCCGGCAACGACCGGGAAACGGCTCGAAGCGATCCTTGAATACTGGACCTATCCTGCTCCTGCAAAAGCGCCCGCGGAAAACTCTGACGCAGCGAAGACTTCGGCGGCTCCGCTTTCGGGCCACCCGCGGGACGGGCCCCTGACAAGGCTTGTGGGCTTTCGCCCGCACGGGCTGCCGGCCTTCGGTCCGATGGCGGCGGCAATGCTTCCCAGCGGAGACGCCGCACCGCCTCCACCGCCGCTGCCTCCACCCCCGGCGGGCGCTCAACAGGAACGCGTGGCGGAGGAGCGTCCCCCTCCGTCACGCGTTCCGCCTCTCGACCCGGAAACGATGCCGCTTCCCTGGATCGGCGAAATCTCCGCCGACGAATGGGGAATGCCTTTGTTTACGGTGATCGTCGGCTTAGTCGACGGTTTCAATCCGTGTGCGATGTGGGTCCTGTTGTTCCTGCTTTCCATCTTGGTCAATTTGCGAAACCGCCTTCGCATCCTGGCGGTGGCTGGCACCTTTGTCGTGATCAGCGGCCTCGCTTACTTTGCCTTCATGGCCGCTTGGCTCAACGTCTTCCTCGTGGTCGGCTACCTTCGACCGATTCAAATCACCCTGGCGTTGCTGGCAATCGCGGTCGGCAGCGTCCACGTCAAGGACTTCTTCGCCTTCCAACGGGGCGTCTCGCTCTCGATCCCCGACTCGGCCAAACCCGGGATCTACGCCCGCGTCCGTCGGATCGTCAACGCGGAGAACTTGACCGCAGCGATCATCGGAGCCGCTGTGCTGGCGGTTCTGGTCAACGTCATTGAATTGCTTTGCACCGCCGGCCTGCCCGCGCTATACACCCAGATCCTGACGATGCAGGAACTGCCTGCCTGGAAGAATTACGCTTATTTGGCGCTCTATAACCTCGCCTACATGTTCGACGATGGACTGATGGTCGGGGTGGTCGTCGCCACCCTGGGCAAACGACAACTGCAGGAACGACAAGGGCGCTGGCTAAAGCTGGTCAGCGGTTTGGTGATCCTCCTGCTGGGGCTGGTGATGCTGTTTCACCCCGAGTGGTTGATGTAAGGATCGTTCAAGAATCGTCGAACGTGCGGCCGGCCGGCCTGCTCGCAGGCCGAAAAAGAACGCATTGCCTTCCGATCCTCTCCCATGAGATCATAGAAGGACCAAGGGGCGGAATCGTTTTTAGCCTGCCGTTCGACCAGAGCCTCCACCATGCCACAGCCTGAAGATCGCCGCCATTTCCTGAAGCACAGTTCGCTCGCCGCCGCCGGGCTGTCGGGCGGATTACTCGGCAACTTCGCCAGGGGGCAACAGCCCAGCGGAGCGGACCACGCCGATCCGCCGCCTCCCCTGGGCAGTTCCCAAGCGGCCCCCACGATCCCGCCTGGGTCCACGGTGCCGGTGGAGATCGATGGCTTCAGCCGATTTCAACCCTCGCGCGGCAATGACCCCGACTCGGATTACTACCTGGGAAAAATGATGCCTGGGTTTCGTCCGGCCGCTGCCGGACCGGCTCCTTTCGTCGCCCCCGACGTCGACAAGTTACCTTGGAAAATGGTGGACGGTGCGAAAGAGTTCCAGCTGGTTCCGATGGCGGTCCAGCGCGAGTTTCTTCCGGGCTACACGATGAACCTGTATGGCTATAACGGCAGCATGCCAGGGCCTACGATCGAGGTGAATCAGGGAGACCGCGTGCGCATTGTCGTGACCAACGAGCTACCCGAAGACACATTCGTGCACTGGCATGGCTTGGAGTTGCCCGTTCAATACGACGGTGCCGCCACACTCACGCAAAACCCGATCAAGCCCGGAAAGACGATGGTCTTTGAGTTCGATGTGCACGAGGAAGGGACGTTTTTCTATCACTCGCACATTCCCATGCAGGAGGCGTTTGGCCAAGTAGGCTGGTTCATCGTGCACCCCCGCAAGGTCTTCCATCCGCCGGTCGATCGGGACTTCGGTTTGATCTTCCAAAACTTCCACATCCCGCCGACGCACACGGTCTCGGATTCCTGGGCGATGGACTGGAATTGGCACACCATCAACGGACGTAGCGGGCCCTACACCACCCCGCTGGTGTGCAAGCACGGGGAACGGATTCGCGTCCGATTGCTCGACTTCTCTCCGATGCAGCATCACCCCATCCATCTTCATGGACACACCTTTTGGGTGACGGGACACGAAGGGGCGAGGACGCCGAGTCGTGCCTGGATCCCGCGGAATACCGAACTCGTGGCGGTGGCGCAAGCCTCGACGTTCGAATGCATCGCCAATAATCCCGGCGACTGGATTTTCCATTGCCACATGGTCCATCACATGATGAACCACATGGTCCGACAGGTCGGCCCGCGGATCCGCGAAGAGGCCTCGGTCGATCGTTACTTGACGAATCCCGCCAGCCGGCCCGCCGTCGATTTCCCTCCCGCGGGGCGCCCCTCGGAGGTGCCTGGGTACCCGCAGAAAATGCAGGGGATGGAACGCACGGAGGCTCAGATGGAAACGCTCTGGTCCCGACAGGAAGTTCGCGGGATGCGTGCCAACTACGCGATGGCAGTCAAAGGACTGATGACGGTCATACGGGTGTTGCCCGACGATCTCTATCGACTGGTGATGGAAAGCGACGAGGCCGTCGAGAAAGGTGCCGTATTCGCCGAAATCGTTCGTCGTTTTGGTGATCCAGCCCGTTACCAACCGGCACCCCAGACGATGGACATGGGCTAAAAACACAGCCCGCTCCGTCTCGCTCGCTTGTTCCAGGGAAGCGGGCAGGACAAAGGTTTTCGGACCGCCGCAGCTTCTGCAGATCGGTTCCTTACCGTGGTTTCGGCGTCGCGGAGATGTGTCCTGGCGGCATCGGACCCGTAGGAGGCGTCAGCCCGCCGTGCAGCAAGAACCCGGCGATCAAGGTTTCCTGACTGCGCCAGGCGACCAAGTGCTGGACGTAGTGCTGTTGTTCCTGATACAGGCTGCGTTGGCTGCGCAGCACCGACGGCCAATCGACGCGATCTTCTTTATACGCGCCCAGCAGGACTTCATAGGCGCGCCGCGATTCGGGGAGAATCACTTCCTGGTAGCTGCGGACGTTCTGCAATGCCGTCAGGTAGTTCTGGTACGCATGGGCAAGCTGGCGTTGCAGGAATAATTCGATCCGTTCAATTTCGCCGCGCTGACGCATCACGTCCGCTTCCGCTTGACGGATCGTTCCTTGGTTCCAATCGTAAAGGGGCACCTCGAGCGAGAGGCTTGTGTTGTGTGAACCCTGCCCCGCTTCGAAATTGTGACCGTAGCCGTAACTGACCACGAGATCTGGGATCGGCTCGACGGTTTCTCGCCGCACCTTGATCTCATCGGCTTTCAGTTTTGCCCGGGCGGAGAGGATCTGCGGGCTTTCCGTGGTTAACCGACGTAAGGCCTGCTCAAAGTCGATCAGCGAGAGCGTGCTTTCGAGCGAACCCTCGACGGGCGCGGGTTCCCGCCGCAGGCCTGCCAGCGATGCCATCTCGTACCATTTCGCCCGGAGCTGGTTGCGCGTCATCAACAGATCGAGTCGCGCTTTCTGCAGCATCACGTTGGCTTCGTGCACTTGCGCG
>CAYNVI010000072.1:0-7042 GCA_964400585.1 uncultured Pirellulaceae bacterium
GTGCAAACCCCGACCATCAATTTGTTGCGGACGGCGGCTTCGATCCCGGCGATCGTCTGATTCAGCACCCCTTCTCGGCCACGCCGCTGATCGCTGATGATCTCCGTCCCTTCGACCGAGACCAGGGGCGTAACGTTCCCGAGCCGGCGGAGTTCGGCCGCCACTTCATCGGTCAGGAAATGGCCGTTGGTAAAGACCTGGAAGTAAACATCGCGGTTTTGTGCGAAGATCTCCAGCAGATCGCGATGCATGAACGGTTCGCCGCCCAAGATCCCAAAGAAGGCGTTGCCCTGCGCTTTGGCCTCGGCGATCGTCCGATTGGCCGCCTCGACTTCGATCCGCTGTTGCTTGGCGGCGACATCGACCCAGCATCCTTGGCAGCGCAGGTTGCAGCTATTGATCACCGACAGGTACAGAAACGGCGGGAAAAACTCGCCACGCTTCAGCCGCTTTTTGTGCCGGTGCACACTGCGGAGCCCTTTGAAGCCGAGCGTCCAGGCGGCTTTGAACAGCAACCGCTTGTCGGTTTCGGTCAGCAGCCGTTTGGCCATCCGCATGTACATAAACGCAACCAGGGGGTTGGGGAATTCGCAACTCTTCCCCATTATGCACCACGACGCCGGGGACGTGGGAGGACAATCGCCGCCAGGAAGCTAGGATATTAGCAAAGGGTGGCAAGCGATCGTCACCGAGCCCCCCCCTCGCCACAACCCCTTCCCCCCCTTGTGGAATGCTCGTGGAATGCTCGATTTTCTCTCTGGGATCAGCGTCACCTGCTTCGTCACCAGCTATTTCATCGCCCTGGCGTTGGAATTAAGCCGCCCCTGGGTCTCCGTCCCGGCGCGGCGCCCCTTCCTGCTCGGCTTCACGATCGTCGGCCTGACGCTGCACCTGCTGTTCCTGGTCTTGCGGGCGATGCCGGCCGGCGAGGGCCCGGCGGTCGGTCTGCTGGCCGGTTGGTTTGACTGGTCGTTGCTGCTCGCCTGGGGACTGGCGGCCTGCTACCTGTTCCTGCTCCTCCGCCGGCCGCAGACGTCGGTCGGCCCCTTTTTCCTGCCGCCGGTCCTGGCGCTGATCGGGATGGCGATGATCTTCCGCGATGCAGCTCCCTTTTCTCGCGCCGACGCCGCCGGGATCTGGCGCTCGGTGCATGGCTTGGCGATGCTGCTGGGCGCGATCTCGGTCTCGTTGGGGTTCCTGGCAGGCCTGATGTACCTGGCGCAATCGACCAAGCTGAAGCACAAACGGGCAGGAACCGGCGGGATGCGGCTCCCCACGCTGGAAACGCTGCAAAAGCTGAATCGCCGCTGCCTCTTCTTCAGCACCGGCGCCCTGGCGGTCGGCTTGCTGTCGGGAACGGTGATGAACCTCAACCGCTGGGGCTATGTCGATTGGACCGAACCGGGAATCCTCTCTTCAGGCGTCCTGTTGCTCTGGCTGTTGGCCGCGACCCTGTTCGAATGGTTCTACAAGCCGGCTCGCCAAGGCCGGAAAGTGGTCTACTTGACCCTCGCCAGCTTCGTCTTCCTCGTCCTGGCAATGCTGGGCGTGCTCTCCTCACCCCACGGCCGCGAAGCCGATGCCCCCCCGCCGCCGCGGCCCGCCGCCAGCCGGGACCCGCAAGCGCCGCCCGCGGCGGGGACCGCGGTCGAAGCGGGGGCGGCGGCGGCCGCTGCCTTGTCGGCCGCCGCCGCGGGGGAGGAAACAAGCCGATGAAATTGCAAATGATCGGCTGCAGCCATCACCAAGCGGCGGTCGAATTCCGCGAGCGCCTCTCGTTCACCGGCGAGCAAGCCGAAGCGGCGCTCCACGCGTTCCGCAAGCGGTTCCCGAAATCGGAAGTGGTCCTGCTGAGCACGTGCAATCGGGTCGAGCTCTATACGGCGGTCGACGATGCCGCGACCGGACCCGCCGAGGAGGAAGTCGTCGACTTCCTCGCCACCCAGCAGGCGATGTCGACCGACGAATTGCTCGATCGTCTCTTGCGTCTCAGCGGGGACGACGCGGTCCGCCATCTCTTCACCGTCGCCGCCAGCCTCGACAGCATGGTGGTCGGGGAAGCGCAGATCATCTCGCAAGTCAAACAGGCTTACGAACGGGCTCGTCAACTCGGGTCGGCCGGACCCCTGACCCATGGCGTCTTCCAAGCCGCCAGCCGGGTCGCCAAACGGGTCCATCGCGAAACGGCGATCCACCGGCGGCGGGTCAGCGTGCCCAGCGTCGCGGTCGGCGAAGTCGTCCCCGAATTCTTCGACACGCTCGGCAACAAGCAGGTGTTGCTACTGGGAGCCGGGGAAATGGGTCAGGAAACGTTGCGCTACCTGCAGGATGCCGGCGCCAAAGACATCCGGATCCTCAACCGCAGTCGGCCGCGAGCCGAAAAAATCGCCGGCGAAATCGGCGGAACCGTGGAGGACTGGAGCGCGCTCGATCAGCGTTTGACGACGGCCGACTTGGTAGTCAGCACGACCGGGGCGACCGAGACGCTGATCACGCGAGAGCGGTTCGTGCCGCTGCACGATGCCCGCTATGAACGGCTGTTGCTGATCCTCGATCTGGCCGTTCCGCGGGATTTTGCCGCCGACATCGGCGACCTTGCCGGCGTCTACCTCTACTCGGTCGACGACCTCCAAGGGGCCTGCGAACGGAATCGCCGGGAGCGGCAGCGTGAATGGCCGAAAGCCGAAGCGATCATCCGCGAGGAAACGCAGCGGTTCCTCGACGAGCTGAATCATCGCACCACCGGGCCGGTGATCAAGCAGCTCCGCGAGCAGGCCGAGCAGATCAAAGCGAACGAAATGCAGCGTCTCCGCGGCCGCTTGCGGAATGCCGAGACGCCCGAAGCGACCGAGAAGGAAGTCCAGCAGGCGATGGACCGCTTGGTCAACAAGCTGCTCCATCCTCCCTTGGCCTCGATCCGCGACGATGCCGCCCAAGGCCACCACCGGGGCTTGCTCGCCGCCCTTCGCGAATTGTTCCATCTCGGCGATTAGCCTCGGTCCGGCCAGCGCTCGCTTCGTTCAGACCAGGGCGGACCCGGCCGCGGAGGCCTCGCCGGGGCGACCCGCGGCGACCCGCGGCGGCACGCCGCGGGGGATTGCCAGCGAGCTGCTCGCCGGGGACCAGCGGCTAATCCCAGTCGTCGTCCTCGTCGTCGTCATCTTCGAGCAGGTCCTCATCGTCCTCCTCGTCGTCGTCATCGAGGTCGTCGTCGTCTCCGACTTCTTCCCAGTCATCGACTTCGTCGTCGTCCTCCTCTTCATCCAGCTCGTCGTCGTCTTCTTCGTCGTCGTCCCAATCGTCCTCCCAGTCGTCATCATCATCGATTTCGTCGTCGTCCTCTTCGGCGTCGTTCTCGTCGCTGTCATCCTCGTCGGTGTCATCCTCGTCGTCCCAGTCGTCGTCCTCGAGCGCAGCCTGCAACGCCTGGGGATCCGCCGGAGAAGCCGCCTCCTGCGACGCGTCCCCGCCGACCGGAATCGCCCCGCCGACCGGAATCGCCTCGCCGACCGGGATCGCCTCGTCCGCCTGCGGATCGGTCAGGGAGGGGGCAGCAAGGGTTGCCTGGGCCAAAGCGGTACTCACGTCGGGCTCCTGTTCAGCGTCGCCGGGATCGAGGGGGGAAGTGGGAGGATCGTCAGAATCCGTGTTGTCGTCTAAATCGGTTGCGACCGTCTCGAAACTGAAATCGGCTTTGGGAAGCGCGTCGGGGCTCCGCAAACCAAAGACCTGCAGGAAGCGTTTGGTGGTCCCGTACAGATAGGGCCGGCCCAGTTCTTCGCTCCGTCCGCAGATGCGAACCAGCTCGCGATCCATCAATTGTCTTAGCAAATCGCCGCAGGCGACACCACGGATCGCTTCGATCTCGGCCCGCAACACCGGATACCGGTAGGCGACGATCGCGAGCGTCTCCATCGCCGGGGAGGACAAGCGGATTTCGGGGGGCAGATGACCGAGCCGCCGCAACCAGGGGGCCAAGGCGGCCCGCGTCAACAGCTGATAACCGCCCGCCACCTCTTCGGCCCGAAAAGCCCGCCCGAGCCGCTCGTAGGTCTCATTGAGTTGGCGGATCAGTGTACGGGCCTCCGTGGCGTCCGCCAAGCCAGCCAGTTGCGCGACCTTCCGGGGGGAAAGCGGGCTTTTGGAAAGGAGCAAGACCGCTTCGACCCGGGAACGTCGCAGCGCCGGCTCCTCGGCCGCCGCAGCCTCCTCCTCCCGCGGCTCGGCCGAGCCCGCGGCAGGCGGCCGGAGGGCGAGAGCGAGGCCGCGAGCGGGATGTCGCGGGCGGCCCGCCCCCGCGGCACCACGGTCAATCAGCCCCCGCGGCGGCGGGGCAACCTTCCGCTCGGTTCGCTGCAGACGGATCCGCTGCTGACCGGTTCGCCTCCGCTTGGCAGTTTGCAAGACACGTGACTCCATCCTCGCTAGCCTGCGCCGCGAGGAAGCTCGAACAGATTTTCGGCCCTCCCCGATCACCCTCTCCGGGAGATGGCATCCTCCCGCTAGACGGCTACAGTAAAGGGAAACGTTTCCTCCCGCGGGGACCTGCCCCGCGGGGACCCTCGATCCTTTCCCTTGTTGACGATCGTGGCGAGCCGTTCCGAAATCGGCAACCGCAGATTTGGGCGTCTCCGGCGCGCCGCTCCTGCACAGCTCGCCTGCGCCCCTCTCCCGCACGCTTTCCCTTCCCGCATCCCCCGCGCCGCATCCCAGGGAGCTTACCATGCGTCGTCCCCCATCGCGTCGCTGGCAGCGTCGGAAACGTCTGCTCTTGGTGGCCGCCCTCTCGACCGTTGTGCTGGTCCTCTTTGTCGGCGGCGCCATCTGGAGCCAAGGTCGGGTCCGCGGCAGTGAATTTGCCCCGAGCCATTTTCAAACGCGGCAATTCAGCTTCTGGGAAGTCCCGCTGCTCCATCTCCAGCTGACCCCGATCCAACGGACGGCGAGCAGCCTGCCCACGGCCCGCTACCTCCGTGCCAATCAGCTGGTCACGTCCACCCCGGGCCCCCCCACCGAATGGCACCTGGTCCGCTTGGCCCGCGGGGTCACCCCGAGCGTTTCCAGCGACGCTCAGATCCTTGTCCAGCACCTGCAATTGCAGGCGGACGGCTCGGCTCCCCGCTTTTGGGAAGCGTGGAGCCGCGACCATCCGCAGCTGGCCAAGGCATTCTGGCCGCGGATTCAACGCTTGGCCGAGCGCGAATTATACCTGCTGATGCCCCCCCTCTTACAGCTCGCCCGCGACGCCGGCAGGAGCAACGGGGATGCCTCCCCGTTGGGCGCGGCACTCGACCGCGAAATCCGCCGGACGACGCTGTCCCTAGCCGACGACCTGGCGAAGGCGGACCGCATCCCCTTCGCGCGGGAAATTTTACACGCTGCAGTGGCCGAGGCCCCCGACGACCCCGCCCTGCAAGCAGCGCTCGACGCCCTTCCTCCTGCCCCGCCCGACGATGATCTACCTGGACAATAACGCCACCACCCAACTCGATCCTCAGGTCGGGCAAGCGATGCTGGAGGTCTGGCAGTCTGGACCGCTCAACCCCTCCAGCCAGCACGCGGCCGGACGCCGAGCACGGCTCTGGCTCGATGACGCGATGGGGGAATTGGGGCAACGGCTCGGCACACGCTGTGACCAACCGGGCGGGCCGCGGTTGATCCTGACCAGCGGAGGGACCGAGGCGAACAACCTGGCCCTGCGGGGGCTCGGTGATCGCCGGGCCCCGCTGATCGTCAGCCAGATCGAGCATGCCAGCGTCCGCGAAGTCGCCTTGGCGGCAGCGGCCGCGGGGCGCCCCGTCCACGCCTTGCCGGTCGATGCGAAAGGGGTCGTCTCGCTGGAGGCGCTGGAAACGCGGCTCGCCGGCAGCCCTCCCCCGACGCTGGTCAGCTTGATGGCCGCCAATAACGAGACGGGCGTCCTACAACCGATCGCCGAGGCCGCTTCGCTCTGCCACGCCGCCGACGTGCCGCTGCATGTCGACGCCACCCAGTGGATCGGCAAGCTCCCCTTCGCCTTCGACGAGACCGCGATCGATGCGATCACCTTCGCCCCCCATAAGTTTCATGGGCCCACCGGGATCGGCGGCTTACTGCTCGCCCCCCGCGTTCCCTTCCAGCCTGCCTGGCAAGGCGGGGGCCAACAGCTGGGAGATCGACCCGGGACCGAAGCGGTCGCCCTGGCGGTGGGAGCTGCCGCCGCCCTCCGCTTGGCCGACCCGACAGCCGCCGCCCCCCCGGTCGCCCGCCTGCGGGATCGCTTTGAAACCACCTTACAGCAGGCCCTGCCGGAAGTCGTGATCCACGGCCAGGCGGCCCCCCGGCTGCCGGGGACCAGTTGCCTCGGCTTTCCGGGCACCAATCGGCAATCGATGTTGATGACGCTCGATTTCGCCGGGATCGCCTGCAGCAGCGGTTCGGCGTGCGCCAGTGGAAGCAGCCAACCGAGCTATGTCCTGCAGGCGATGGGGGTCCCCGATCCGCTCGTCGAGGCCTCTCTCCGTTTTGGACTTTCCCGGTTTTCCACGGAGACCGAAATCGACCAAGCCACCGCGGTTATCGTGAAGGCATACAAAGACTTAAGAAAAGTTTAACTTGTGGAAATCCGGTTTTTTTGGTGCTCCCCACCGCAGGCTTTTGGTAAACTGGGCGGTCGTTCAGGATCGTTCAAAGCGTTTCGGCGGGGCGGACCCGCCTCGCCCGCGACGAGCCGTTGGCTGGCAATTGTCATTCCCGCAACCGAACCATCGGATGGACCGCTCTCCCGTCGAGACGCTTGACCTACTGCGGCCGCCGCTACCGGCCCGCCGCGGTCGCCGTCAGCAGGAGGTGACTCCCCTCCTGCCGGTCTTCCTCGCCGGCCCCGAAAACCGCTTTCCCGTCTTCGTCTGCCGGCAACAGGAAGCGATTGCCGAACGGGGAAACCCTTTGTTGTTGGTCGGCGGTTCCGGCTCGGGAAAGACGGCGATCGCCCTGACCTTGGCGACGCACGAAGAGAAACGTCACCGCACCGCGGCCTCTCCCGAGACGGTTTCCTCTCCCG
>CAYNVI010000072.1:7142-13267 GCA_964400585.1 uncultured Pirellulaceae bacterium
CCTCTCCCGAGACGGTTTCCTCTCCCGGAATGGTTTCCTCTCCCGCAGCCGGGCGAGAAGCCCGCCCGGAAGGGCCCCCGGCCGAGACGGTCCTTTACCTTCCAGCGATCGACTTTGCCCGCGGTTTTGCCGATGCCGTGCAAGCCGACGACGTCGACCATTTCCGCCAGCGGATCATGAGCAGCGGCTGCCTGATCCTCGATGACGTGCATACGATCGCGGACAAACTGCCTGCCCAAGAAGAACTGGCGGCGCGGATCGAACAACGCGTCCAAGAACAGCGGGCCACGATCCTCACCTGCCGCCGCTTGCCGACCGAACTCCGCGGGATCCGGCCCTTCCTCGCCAGCCGGATGCTGCCAGGGCTGACCGTGCCGATGGAACGGCCAGGTCCCGAGGCCCGCCGTGAAATCGTCAAGCGACTCGCCCAACAAGTCGAGCTCCCGCTGGCCGAAGAAACGGTCGACCTCCTCTGTCGCGGGCTGCCGGGCGGGATCCCGGTCCGACGACTCAACGCCGCGATCAATCAGCTGCGGCTGTGGGAAAAAAATGGCGGACAGGTCGATGATCCGCGGGCTGTCCAATCGGCCGTCGACGCCGTCGGCAAGGCGAGCGAACCGACGATCGCCCAGATCACCCGAGCCGTGGCCCGCCGCTTTCAGCTGAAAACCTCCGACTTGAAGAGCAGCACCCGCCGCCAGCAAGTCGTGCGGGCTCGTTCCTTGGCAATGCTTCTCAGCCGCCAGCTGACCGGCTCCAGTTTCCAAGCGATCGGCAGCTACTTTGGCGGGCGCGACCATACCACGGTCCTCCACGCCTGCCGGAAGACCGAGGAACTGATCGAGACCAATAGCGACCTCCATCAGACCGCCGACGAAGTCACCGAACAGCTGACCCAAGCGGGATAACCGCGCCGGAACGGGTCGGCAGGATGGCCTGCCTCGCCGCTCCCCCGATTTTTTTTTGCCGCCGTTTGCTTGGTTTTTCTCCCCGCCCGCTGCGGGGAGAACCTGTCGAAAGGCGGTTCAGCGACCGACGGCGGGTTCGACGGTTATGGTCGATCGCGGCGAGCAGCGTCGAAAACCGTCCGATCGCTCGACACTTTCCATCGATCTCCCAACGGGGGCGCAACAGGTTTTCCCCGCCGACGCCCGTTCGCTAAGAAGCGTGGGGTTGGCAAGTTACAGCAAGCGGCTGGCCGTTTTCGACACCTCGGTCGCCCGCATTCCTAAGACGACGGTAGTTTTTAATAGAAAGAAGGAAAGCAAAGCCGCACGGGCTGGGCCCCACGAACTGCCAAGGGCATCTCCAAAAGCGATCGAGGATCGGATACAAAATGGACCTTCCAAGTTCCACTTCGTTGCCGCGATGGGCGACCCGATCCGATGAAGATTCACGTTGAACGCGAGCCGCTGGCCGCAGCGTTTCAGTTGGCTGCCGGCGTCGCTCCCGCTCGGTCTCCCAAGGAGATCTTGCAGAACGTCAAGATGACCGCAGGCGAGGGGGGCGTCACGCTGACGGCCACGGACATGGAAGTCGGCATCCGTCTGGAAGTGCACGAGGGGGTGGAAGTCGAACAGGAAGGGTCCGCCCTGCTGCCGGTCGCCCGCACCAATGCGATCCTCCGCGAAAGCAGTGACCCCCAGCTGGTGATCGAGACCGATCAGTCGGGGGTCAAGATCACCGGGAGCCGTAGCAAATTCCGCCTGCCGGGTGCCAACCCTGAAGAATTCCCGCGGGTCGTCGCTTTCGAAGAGGCCAGCTACCACGAGATCCCCAAGCGGTTGTTTCGCGAGATGGTGCGGCGGACCGTCTTTGCCACCGATGCCGAGAGCAGCCGCTACGCGCTCGGCGGGGTGTTGTTGGAGCTGGAAGGCGAGCGGGTTTTGGCCGTCGGGACCGATGGTCGCCGGCTCGCGCGGATGGAGGGCAAGGGCGAAGCATTTGGCGAACACCAGACGACCGGCGCTAACACGATCGTGCCGACCCGCGCGATCCAGCTGATGGAACGCGCGGTCGGTGATGCGGACGAAGCGGTTCAGGTGGCGGCCCGGGCGAACGATCTGCTGCTGCGGACCTCGCGGGCCACGATCTATTCCCGCCTGGTCGAAGGCCGTTACCCGAACTGGCGGCAGGTCTTCCCGCAACGTGAATCGGCCTCGCAGATCGATATGACGGTCGGGCCGCTCTTCGCCGCCCTCCGACAGGCCTCGATCGTCACCGACCACGAAAGCCGGGGGATCGATTTCACGTTCGCCGACGGGACGCTGAAGCTGGAAGCCAACACCGCCGAGATCGGTGAGTCGCAGGTCGAGATGCCGATCGCCTACGACGGCGAGCCGGTGACCTTGACGATGGACCACCGGTTCCTCGCCGATTTCTGCAAAGTGCTCGATAACGAAACGAATTTCATCTTTGAGATCGAATCGAGCAGCACCCCTGCCCTGCTGATGACCGACGATGGTTACGGCTACGTGATCATGCCGATGGCGCGAGATCGTTAACGCGAGAGCCTTTGATGCCGGGAAAGCCTTCTCCCCACCACGACGGGGAACGTAAATCGATTCGCTACCCTCGTAAAATGGGATCCCTCGTCAACCAGTTGATCGCTCGTCGGGGTTACGCCCAGGTGCAGGCGGCCGATCAGCTCCGCCAAGCGGTCGATGCAGCGGTCGGCCCCGAGCTCGCCAAGACGGTCCGCCCTGGCAACCTCCGGCGAGGCGTCCTGGAACTCTACGCCAGCGATTCGGTGACGCTGCAGGAGCTGACGTTCATGAAACGCCGCATCCTGAAAAAGCTGACCGCCAAGATGCCCCAAAGCGGCATCAAAGACATTCGCTTTCGGATCCGCAGTTAAAGCGAGTCGAGGGGATCGCAATCGCGCCTTGGCGGGCGGGCCGAAAAAACGGTGCAGCTCGAAGCGGTTCAATCGGAGTGGCGTCGATCGTGCGGCGGGGCTTCGGTCGCCAGCAAACGGACGAACAGCGGCAACAGTTGCTTTTTGCGGCTGACGACGTTGTCGAGCTTATAGAGCAGCAGGTCGACCCGCGGGTAGTTGATCTCTTCCCAACTGGTCGGTTCATTGGACATCAGCAGGAGGCTGCCGCTGGAGACGATGTCGGTGATCAAGAGTGCCGAGAAATGGAGATTCCGTTCCTCCTTGAGTTCATCGAGGGCCGCCGCCAGCTCTTCCTTCCGGTTCCAGAACAGGTCGAAACCGATCTCTTCGATCTGGGAAATCGAAAAGCGATGTCCTCGCTCTTCGAATTCCTTGCAATCTTCGCGGACCACTTTGGAAGCGACGCCGTTGCGCAAGGCCGATCCGATCTCGAAGAACTGGCGCGCAAACGTCTGCAGATCGACGGCGCAGAACTGTTCCAGCCAGGGCAGGATCTCCCGATCGACCTCGGTAGCGGTCGGGGAGCGTAGGAACAGCGTATCGGAGATGATCCCCGAGGCCATGCAGAGGGCGATGCCGGGGGAAGGTTCGATGCCGGCCATCCGAAACCGCTGCGCTACGAGGGTGCAGGTCGATCCCACCGGTTCCATGATGAAGCGGATCGGTTGCGTCGAGCGAAGACTGCCGCCCAGGCGGTGGTGATCGAGGACTTCCAGGATCTCGGCGCCTTCGGTGCCATCAACCGCTTGTCCCAATTCGTTGTGATCGACCAGGATCAGCCGCGGCTTGGGCGGGTTGACCAGGTCCGATTTGGAGAGCACCCCGATCAGCTCGCCGGCGTCATCGAGGACCGGAAAGATCGGCTGCGTGGAATCCTTCAGCTGTTCGCGGGCTTCATCGATCGGTTGTTTGGCCGAGAGGCTGACAAAATTGCGGCGGATCGCCGGACCGATCGAACGGGCCGACTTGATCCGCATCGTCGAAGTCGCCGTATCGTGCGGACTGACGATCACTGTCACGTGGTTCGCCTGAGCGAGCGTCAACAGCCCCGGCGACAGCTCGAAATCACCGGTGACGACCAGGCAGCGGGTTCCTCGTTCGAGCGCCGGCAGTTGGATCGTGGGGCGGTCACCGCTGACCACCACCAGTTTGTCGGGCGAGACGAGATCGAGCCGCTCGGTGAAGCGTTCGGCACTCATCGCCCCGACCGTCATGATCAGTTCTTCGTGACGCGTGGGTTCGACCTGATGGAGGAAGCGGCCATCGAGGATTTTGCAGATTTTTTCCAGACTGCTGGTGACCTGCCGCGACTGGATCGGATCGCTGTCGCCTTGAAAGACCAGTTCCAGCAGATCGAGCAGGTTGATCACCCCGATCAATCCCCCCTCGTCGTTCATGACCGGGATCGAACGCAGCTCATGTTCGTCAAGCCGCTGGTAGACCTCGTAGAAGGCGTCGGATTCCTGCGCAAAGACGATGTTCCGGTGGCAGACGTCCTCGATTTCGGGGCGGACGTCCATGATGATCCGCGGGGGATCGAGCTGGCACTGACGGAGGGCAAACTCCGTTCGCGAATTCGCCGGACCGCAGCACGCCGCGATCGCATCGGGGTAGCTGGTTTGTTGCAGGAGATCGGCATAAGCGAGGGCAGCGCAGATCGCATCGGTGTCGGGGTTCTTGTGTCCGAAGACGAGGACAGTCATTCCAAAGCCTGGGTTGCGGATTCGCGGGTGGGCCGGCCGAACCGGTTCCGCAGAAAGAGGTCAGGGAAGCGGTCGCGGCCTCCCAATCGTATCAGAAGCCGCCGCCGGATCCTCCCCCTGCAACGCCCCTGCAGGAGGGCAAAGCGACCACAGCTGCGGCTCCCTCGCGACTAAAAAAGCCGCAGTTGCCCCGACGGATCATCCGGGGGCTGGAACTGGCGACAGTCGTGCGGCGGCAAGCAACCATCGAGTCGCTCTTGTTTGCGAAAGAGCCGAAAGAGTTGCTGGATCTGCTCGGCGATCGGACCTGCCCCCCTCATCCGCTCGCCCCAGCTGGACTGATTCAGTTGGCCACCCCGCGTCGCGCGGATCCGGCCGAGGATCTTGTCGGCACGCTGCGGCTGCGTCCGTCGCAGCCATTCGCAAAAGACCGGCTCCACCGTCAGCGGCAGACGCAGCAACACCGTGCCGGCCGTCTGGGCTCCGGCTTGCCGCGCGGCAGCCAGGATTTGAGGGATCTCCGCGTCATTCAGTCCCGGGATCACCGGCGCCAGCAGGACGCCGACCGGGATCCCTGCTTCGGCCAATTGGCTGATCGCCCGCATACGAGAGCTGGGGATACTGGTGCGCGGCTCCATCTCCCGCGCCAGCGTCGGATCGAGCGTCGTGATCGATAGGTAGACGTGCACCAGGCGGTGGTGGGCGAGTTGCTCAAGCAGGTCGCAGTCCCGCAATACGAGGGCATTCTTGGTGACCAAGCTGACCGGTTGGCGGCAGGCCACGGCAACCTCCAGGCATTGCCGCGTCAGGCGGAAATCACGCTCGGCCGGTTGATAACAGTCGGTCACGCCCGAGAACGTGATCGGCTCCGGTTTCCAAGTCTTCTTCGCGAGAAATTGACGCAGCAAGCGAGGGGCTTCTCGTTTGACGACGATCTTCGTCTCGAAGTCCAGCCCGGCGTTGAACCCCAAGTAATCATGTCCCGGCCTGGCATAGCAATAGGCGCAGCCGTGGCTGCAACCTCGATAGGGATTCAGGCTGTAGCGGAAAGGAATATCGGGCGACTGGTTCTCCGAGACAATGGTTTGGGAGGCGTCGTCGATATATTCGATCTGGCGATGCGTCAGCCCGCGCAGGTGCTCGGTGTCCCACTCCAAATGCTCCCGATCCAGTTCATGGCGAACCGTGGCAAACCGATTCGGCGGGTCGAGGTTGGACCCATGACGCATCGCGCATTCCTTTTTTCCCAACAGGGTCAGTGCTTTGGCATCAGTCCCAACAGGGTCAGTGCTTTGGCATCGAGGCAATTTACGGAGACGACGTAAATTGGAAAAGTCCCGCTCCTGGGAGTGGCTTTCCAGCACTGAAAAATGGTCCGCTTCAAAAAGTGAACAGAAAAACATTGCCGTGGGTGGTCACTGATCACTATCCTTAAAGGAGGGGTTAGGTTCACCGTACCGCAGGGGGCAGATATGGCACGAGCGCTTCGCCGCGACGTTTTTGAGCGCGACAGCATCGGAGTT
>CAYNVI010000073.1:0-13229 GCA_964400585.1 uncultured Pirellulaceae bacterium
GCTCGACAAGGGGGTCACCACGTTCCCCATTCGAAACGGGCGGCTGCAGACCACGCATCCCCACACCACGGTTGGCATCCTGCGGCCGCGGGAGGGGCCCGCCCCAGCGGCCTCCTGGGAGCGTTTTCCCGATACCCGCACGTTGACGACGGTGCTCGGCGAAGGCCCGCTTCCGGAGACCGCCGACGTCCCGCGCCTCAGCGACCGGGCAGCAGCCCGGGAGGTAAACACCAGCCAACCGGCGATGGTTCAATACCGAACCCTCCAGGAAGAACGCCTGTTCCTCCGGTGGCTCGGCTATTCACAGCTCGACGTGATCCTCGTCCCCGCCCCGCTGGCCGAGCGGATTCGGCGGGAACAACCTGCGCGGTGGCACGCGTTGCAGGACTGGGTGCATGCGGGCGGGAACCTTTGGATCTACGCGGCCGAAGCGGTCTCCGAGCCGGTGTTCCCGGCCACCCCGACCGTTTCGCCGAATGCCGCCGTAACGGTCTCGAACAACCGCCTGAACGGCCTGCTGGAACTTGCGGAACCGAACGACACCTCGGGCTGGAGCGACTCGTCCTGGCGCGGTGCCCACCGTCTCTCGGAGCAATACGCCTGGCAGAACGATCCCGCCAACCAGCTGCGTCCCCGGCATCAGGTCTACCGAGAGCTCGAAGCGGCTCAGCATCCCTTTGCCGAACCGCTCGCGGCCGAAGCGTTCCGCTCCGCCGTCCGGCATGGTCAGCGGGGCTTGGGAACGGTGACCGAGATCACCACCATCGATCCTTTTCCGGGTTCGTTCTTATTCTGGGAATCGATCGCACGGTTACATGGCGCGGACGAAAGGCAACGCCAGGCGCGGTTGCAATGGGTACCGCGGATTGGCCTGAACGCCCCGGCGGGGAATCGTCGCTACTGGCTGTTTCTGATCGAATCGGTCGGGCAGCCCCCCGTCAAATGGTTCGTCCTCCTCAACACCTTGTTCGCCCTCGGGATCGGACCGATCTGCTATTTCCTGCTGCGGCGGCGGGAACGGCTTTACCTCCTGTTTTTTGTCGCCCCAGCTGTCGCGATGTTGGTCACCGGCAGCCTGTTCGCTTACGCTTTGCTCGGCGATGGGCTGCGCACCCGAGCCCAGACGAAGACGTTGACTTGGGTCGACGGGCAACAGGGCGTCGCCTGCCGGGAAACCCACCACGCTTATTTCTCGGTCTTCGGGCAATCCGGGCTCCGCTTTCCCGCCGATTCCCTCGTCGTGCCGCTCCGGGGAAGGCCGCAGCGAAAAGATTACTACGCGACGCAGCCCGCGCGGACCAGCGGGCGGACGTTTGCCTTCGCCGACCAAACCCAACGGTTCGACGGAGGCTTCCTGCCCAGCCGAGACCAAGTGCAGTTCGCTGAACTCCAACCGAACAGCGACCAACCACCGCTGCGAGTGGAATTCGCCGCCGGGGCAGGGGAGGGGACGATCGAAAACCCGCTCCCTTACGCGATCCGCCGATTGCTGGTCCACGACGAACAGGGACGTTACTGGCGGGCCGACTCGATCGCCGCCGCCGGCAAGGCCCCCTTACGTCGCGCTTCCAACTCCTCGGTAGGCGCCTTCCTCGACAGCTCGCTGCTCGACGAGGTGCTCTTCGCGCCGACGCGACAGCCCCCGGCGTTCAATGCCTGGAACCGAGGAAGCCGACGAGGCACGCTGGGGACCCACGTCTCGCAACTCGACGCGCGGCTGCAGCGTTGGGCGACCGGCGGGCTTCCCCGAGCCCACTTCCTCGCCGTCGCCGAAACCCCTTCCTCCACTTTGGCTCTGGAAGCCGGCATCCTGGCCGACGAGATCCATGTCGTGATGGGGAACCTGCCATGATCGGAACGGTCGACGAAGGCCCGGTGATCGAATTACGACGACTGCATCGCACCTTTGGGGATACCCATGCGGTCAACGATGTCTCCTTTAGCGTGCCGCGGGGAAGCGTCTTCGGTTACATCGGACCGAACGGGGCGGGCAAGACGACCAGCATGCGGATCCTGGCGACGTTGGAACTGCCCACCTCGGGCGAAGCCTACGTGGCGGGCTTTTCCTCGGTCAATGACCCCGATCGCGTCCGCCGGCGGCTCGGCTTCATGCCGGATGGCTTCGGCACATACGCCGACACGAATTGCGCAGAATACCTCGATTTCTTCGCCCGCTCCTACGGCGTGCTCGGCCGGCAACGGACCGCCCGATTGCGTTGGGTGATGGACTTCACGGGCCTGAATCCGCTGGCTTCGAAACCGATTCGCGGACTCAGCAAGGGGATGCGTCAGCGGCTCTGCCTGGGACGTGCCTTGATCCATGACCCCGATGTCCTGGTGTTGGACGAGCCGGCCGCCGGACTCGATCCTCGTGCCCGCATCGAATTGCGGCAAATGATCCGCGCCCTGGCGGCCGAAGGCAAAACGATCTTGGTCAGCAGCCATATCCTGACCGAACTGGCCGAGATGTGTGACACGGTCGGGATCCTGGAGCAGGGGCGGCTGCTGGCGACCGGATCGGTCGCCGAGATCCGCAACAGCCTCCGCCCCTCGCGCGACCTGCTGCTGCGGGTTGCGGGGGACCCGCAGCCCGCGGCCCAGCTCCTCGTGTCGCTCGCTTGCGTGGAAAAGCTCGAGCAAACCGGCGCGACGCCCGCCACCTATCGGTTCACGATCCAAGGGGACGACCAGCAGCAAATCGACGTGCTGCGGGCCCTCAGCGATGCCCGGATCGATGTGCTCGAGTACGCCCTCTTAGAAAAGTCCTTGGAAGATGTCTTTTTGCAGGTCACGCAGGGACACATCCAGTAGGAAGCCTGATGGATACCGATCCGCCCCGCCCCCCACGCTCGGCCGCCGCGCCCCTGCCTGCGGCCTCCGAGCCGCCGCCGCCCGCCGCCACGGTGACCGGCGGGTATCATCCCCTGGCGCTCGATCCGCATGGCGAGGGTGGGTGGGGATGGGTCGATCAGATGACCGATCGGCTCGCCAATTGGCTCAATCCCATCCTGATCAAAGAAGCCCGCCAGGCTTTGAAGAGCCGGCAGTTCACGATCACTTTTTTCCTGCTCCTGCTCGCCTCTTGGGGCTGGACGGTGATGGGGGTGATCCTCCAGTCCCCCGGCATCTACCACGTGCCGAGCGGGACCGCGATGCTGGTCGGCTACTACTTCGTGCTGACGATCCCGCTGCTTTCGATGGTGCCGCTGGCGGCCCACCGTTCGCTGGTGGCCGAGATCGACGACGACACCTTCGAAATGCTCTCGATCACGCGGCTCTCGGCGCTCGGCATTGTGCTGGGCAAGCTCAACAGCGCGATGTTGCAGATGCTGGTGTACTTTGCCGCGCTCGTCCCTTGCCTCGCTTTCTGCTACCTGCTCCGCGGGGTTGCGCTTCCCACGATCGGCCTCCTGATCGCGACCATCTTTGGAGCCGCGATCTTGCTGACGACCGCCTCCTTGCTGCTGGCAACACTGGCGGTCAATCGCGCCGGGCAGATTTTTGCGTTGCTGTTGGTCGTCGGCCTGGTGCTGCTGGGAGAGATCCTCTGTGGGGCGTTCTGCGTGGGTGCCTTACTCAGCGAGAACCTCCGTCTGAACGGGGAAAGCTTGGCTGCCTTGACCGCTTTTTTCCTGGGCGGGTTCTCTTTCGTCGTGCTCTTCGTCAAGGCCGCTGCCGCTCGGATCGCCCCGGTCACCGAGAATCGCTCCAGCCCGCTCCGCTGGATCCTGTTCGCGCAGCAGCTGCTCTGGATCACCGTGATCGCCACGCTGGCGATTTATTACGAGGATGCGGAGCCCTTGAATTTTGGTTCGATGGTGGTCTGTGGCTACTGGCTGCTGATGGGGACGCTGATGCTGAGCGAATCGCCCTATCTCAGCCCTCGCGTCCAGCGGCATCTCCCCAAGACGTTCTTTGGCCGGATGATGCTGACCTGGTTCAACCCGGGGCCGGGGACAGGCTTCATGTTCGCGATCAGTAACGGACTGGTCGGGATCGGCATCCTCGGGATGCTGGGGGGGCTTGCCGGGATGGCAAGTTATTCCACCTTCCCGCTGACCTTCGCGGCGATGAGTGGCGGCTACCTGCTCGGGTTTTTAGGGCTGACGCGGCTCCTGACCTTGCCCCTGCTGTCACGTTTCGGGCGGAGTCTCGCTTGCCCCTTGGTCACGCTCGCGGCACTGCTGGTGCTCGCCGTCTTGATCCCCTCGGTCGTCACGGTCGTCCTGACCGGCTCGCTCGCTTCCCAGTATCAGCTCAGCGAAGCCTTCAACTGGTTCTGGACCCTGTTAGCCGCCTTCGACAACAACCTCTCTCCCCAAATCGCCGTGCTGATCCTGACCGTCGGGCTGGTGATCCTGTGCATCAATCTCGGTCTGCTATTCCGCGAATTCCGCTACCGGCGGATCGCCGTGCCGGCCCGGATTTTGGCCGAGGAGGGCCGGCGCCGACCAGCGGCTTCCGCCCCCGCCCCGGCAGGTCCCTTTGATGCGCCTGTCGTTTGACGATTAATCCGATTGTGCGCTGGCAGGCGACGGCGTTGGTTTCCAGCTCCGTCTCGCGTCGATCTTACTTCTCAGCGGTCGCCAGGGAAGGGAGACCGCCTTGTTCTTGGACGGGGGCGTTACCACAGCGGAACGCGGCGCTCCCCGGCCCCACCGAAACGGAGTGCGGTACGATGCGCAGCAAACTGGCCCCTGTCCTCGGCTTGCTGGTCGCCTGGGCTTGCTGCGTTCCGCTGGCGGCGCAGGATTTCCACTGGATCGGCGCTCCCGGCCCCGCAGCCTGGCCGCCCAACCCGACCTGTCAGGCGATGCTCGATGCCCCGCTGCCGGGACGGGGCGAGCCGCTGTTTGGAGTGGACGCCGGAGCGATTTGGCTGGCCCGGAGCGGCGCGACCCCGCAAACGTTGGTGGTCGATGAAAACAACAACGAACTGCTTAACGCCAGCGATCTGGAGAGCGATCTGGCCAGCGGCGTCCGGATCACGCTCGATTTCTTCAACCTCTCGGACGATTACCCTGGATGCGACGTGCAGGCACGCTATTTCCGCGTCCAAGGGATCCAAAGCAGCGAAACGTTGACCTCGACGCAGGTCGTGCCCCGTTTTTTTGGAGGGGTGCCGGCAGATCCGATCGGGACCGTCACCAGCCATTACGACACCGACCTGCAGAACGTCGAATACAACCTTCGTTATCGACACGCGCGAACCCCTGGGATCCGCTGGCTGGCTGGTCTCCGCTACCTGCAGATGGAGGAGGCCTTTCGCTTTGACACCACCAACGGCGGCGCGGTCCCCAGCGGCTTCTTTTCCGACGCCCGCAACGAACTGTTCGGCGTGCAGGTCGGCGCTGACTGGACCTTTTGGACCAATGGCCGGTCGCGTCTGTTCACCTCCGGAAAGTACGCGGTCCTGCACAACGATGTCGACGGACAGGCACGGGCGGCCGATGCCGCGGGAGGGCCGCTGCAGATCCACTATGGGGATCAAACCACGTCCGGGCTGTTCGATTTCGAAATCGGCGGCGCGGTGGCGATCACCCGCTGGTGCAGCGTCAAGCTCGCCTATCAAGGGCTCTTCGCCCAGGACTGGGCCACCGCGACCGAACAGAGTCGCGCCTTCTCGCTGACCACCGGCAACGGCCAGGTCTCCTATGCGGATCCCCAGTTCCACGGCCTGAACCTGTCGGCCGAACTCGCTTGGTAACGCGGGTGTCGGCGGTCCTGCAGCGAATCATGCACCCCGCGCGGCTCGTTACATCACCCCGCCGTGGGTCCGGATCGGCGACATGTGGCTCGGCTGATCGAGATGCCAGAACCGCTCCCACTCATCGACCAGCATCCGGAGGTCTTCCGACGTGTTCAGCAACTGCTGCACGCGGCGTTCCGGTCGCGCCGAGTAGATGGGAATGAAGCATCCAACCGTCGACGAAAGGCAAAGGGCCAGAAGACTGAGTTGTAAAAGTCGACGCATCGAACGTTCCTCCGTGAACGATTAAGTAACTACCCCTGGCGGGGTTGCTTGCTGTCTGGGTCGATGGGGCTGGGCATCGAGGGAGACGACTCGGACGGCGGAGACTCCGCCGCCTTTCGCCGGTTCGCGTCCGCCGCTTCGGTCAGCTCCCGGACACGGGCTTCCATTTCCTTGCCAGGCTTGAACGTCACGACGTACTTTTGAGGGACCTCAACTTGCCGCCCTGTGCGGGGATTGCGGGCTTTCCGCGCGGCGCGTTGCTTGACCTCGAAGACCCCGAAATTGCGTAGTTCAATCCTGCGTTCTCGCACCAACGATTCGACGATCGCGTCGAACGTTTTCTGCACGATTTTTTTGGTTTGCTGCTGGGTCAGACCGACCTCTTCCGAGATCGTCCGCACGATGTCTTTCTTCGTCACCAGCCCGCTCCCTGACGCACCGCCGAATTGATGTAACCCCTTCCCGCAAAGCAACTTAGTCGCCTCGCAAGTCTAGGCGTGACAGCGGAGACCGTCAAGGTCGCGGCCTGGAAACACCCCGCGGAATCCCTCGAGGCTTTAAGACCGACACAGACGGTATCGTCCGATCGACCGGAAGACTTGATCAAAAAACAGCGGCTCGCCGGCCTCCCGCTCCACCAGCCGGGCGCCCGCACCCGACCGCCGACCTCGCGGGTTCGGCTGCGTCGGGCCCCGCCACGTGCGGGCGCTTCCCGAACGCGATTCAGACGTCTTTCTCGCGGCGACGCTGCTCGATTTCGTCCCAGCTATAGAGCTTGCCGACCCCGCTGCCCGGGCAGATTTGACACGTTTCTTGCCAGTCCTGAGGCGTCTTCAGCGTGCTGGTCCAGAAGGGCCACGTCCGGCATTGGACCGGCCGGCCCGCATAAACCATGCAGCGGCGGGTCTCCGGCTCCAAAAAGATGCAATCGCCGTCGGGATACTCGACGAGGCTTTTGCGACGCCCCTCGCGACGGACAAAGCGCTGCTCGAAGGTCTCGACGTCCAGCTCCATCAGCTCGGCCATCCGGGCAATCTCCTGGTCATCGACCCACACGTAGCCAGGATCGCCGCTGCAGCAATCGCCGCAGCCCGTGCATTCGAACCGCAAACCGTCTCGGTACCAAGGTTGTTTTGTCATCGTGGCAAACGCGTAGGAAAAAGCGGAAACGGCAAGCAGGATCAAGCGTGCATGGCCGCCGCGATGGCGGCGACCGCCTCCAGCACCTGTGCGACTTCGGCGGCCGTGGTGTGGTGACCGCCGCTCAGGCGGACCGTCCCGGCCGGCGCACTTCCCAGGCAGGGATGGATCCGCGCGGCGCAGTGCCAACCCGAACGGACCTGGATGTTGAATTCGGTATCGAGCACCGCCGCCACCTCGGCGGGCTCCAGCGTCGGTACGGCCAGGCTGGCCAGCGGAAGGCCGTCTTCGGCCATCCACCACTGCAGCGATGGGATCGCCTGCAGCCCCTGCCGCAATTGCTTCGCCAACCGCGGCAGCCCCTGCTGGGCCTCGCGTCCCTCCGATTCGTCCAGCCAATCGAGTCCGGCCAGCAGGCCGGCGATCGCCGGCACGTTCAAGTTCCCCGCCTCCAATCGCTCGGGCAGGGCAGCGGGCATCGTCAACTGATCCGATTGCCCGCCCGTTCCTCCCTGGACGGTCGCGCGGATCCCCGCCGCCGCCCGGGGCCCGACATACAGCAGGCCGGTGCCGAGCGGCCCCTGCAAGCCCTTGTGTCCCGGAGCGGCCAGCAGATCGATGCCCGCCTGCTGCACGTCGATCGGCAGATAGCCTAAAGTTTGGGCCGCATCGCACAGCAACAGCGTGGCGGAATCGCGGAGCCCGGCGCCGATCGCGGCGATCGGCTGGACCGCACCGGTGACATTCGAGGCATGCGAAACGACGACCAGCTTGGTCTGCTTCCGCACGGCCGCCAACACCGCGGATGCCGACACGCGCCCGGCGGGATCACAGGGGATACAGTCCCACTCGATCCGCTGCTGCTGTTGCAACGCCGCCAAGGGGCGCAACACACTGTTGTGCTCGATCGCCGTCGTCACCACGTGATCGCCCGGTTCGAGCAGGCCGTGCAGGGCCAGGTTCAGGGCGGCCGTCCCATTGCTGGTCAGCACGATCGCGTCGGCCGACTCCGCATGGATCCGGTGGGCGATCCGCCGCCGACAATTCTGCACCGTCGCCGCGGCCCACTGAGCTTCCTGGTAGCCGCCCCGTCCGGCGGCCGCTCCCACGTGGCGAAGCGTCTGATCGACCGCCCGGTAGACCGCTTCGGGCTTCGGCCAACTGGTCGCCGCATTGTCGAAGTAAAGCCGCGGCGGGGAACCGGCCGCCGCCGATGGCGTCTGCTGAGGAGCCCCGCTCATGGCTGTGGCTCCTGCGGGTGGACCCACTCCTGCGATCCATCCTCGAACCATTCCTGTTTCCAGATCGGTACCCCGTATTTGACCGCGTCCATGATCGCGGCGACGGCGGCAAAGCTCGATCGGCGGTGGGGACTGCTGACGGCGACCGCGATGCTCGCCGCGCCTACTGCCACCTCCCCCAAGCGATGCAGGATCACGCCGGCGGTCAAACCGTAAGCCTCCGCGGCGTCCTGCAACAGCCTTTGCAGTTCCGCTTCGGCCATCGGGGCAAAGGCTTCATAGACCAATCGCCGGGTGACCCGCGTCCCGGTTCGCCGCCGCGTCCGACCAACAAACACCACATGGGCCCCGGCATCCTCCTCGGCGATCGCGTCCCACAACGGGTCGAGTTCCAGCGGGCGGTCACAAAGACGTACCCGCAGCCTGCTCGCCCCGGGGGAACCGGCCCCGACGGAACCGGCTCGGGGGGGCGAACCCGATCGAGTTGGCGAAAAATCGTGCGACACGCTCAACCTCCGCTGACCGGCGGAATCAAGGCCAATTCGGCGTCGCTCGGCACCACCTCGCTCGCCGCGGCGTACCGGCGATCGACGGCCAGTCGGCAACTGGGTAGCAGGCCGCCGAGCGCGGGGGTCGTCTCCCCGATCGCTGCCAGGATCTCCCCGGCGGTCGCGCCCTCCGTCAACGCGACTTCGAGCTGGTCGGTCTCGGCCAAGGCCCGCGCGCCGGCGAACAACAGGACGGACCAGACAACGCGGTGCGGCATGAGCGGGCATTTCCTCACGAAAAGGTGGCGAGCGAGCCTGGTTGCGAGCCAGCACAAGCTCGCAGCGGCAGGCTTACGATTCATTTAACAGCAAACGCCCCACTTCCGGCATCCGGCCGTAAGCATAGGCGAGCAGTTTCAGGGGATGCTGGACCGCCGAATTGACCCCATGTTCGATCTGCAGCTTGCAGGCACTGCATTCGGTGGCGGCCATCTGCACCGGCGAATTCCGCATCGCGGTGATCATCGGCCAGCCGATCCGCAGGCTATTGCGATAGTTCTTTTTTTGTAACCCCCAGGTGCCCGCCATCCCGGTACAGCCGGCATCGATGTCTTGCACCCGCAAGCCCGGGATCAACCTCAGCAAATCGGGCCCCGGCGCGCCGGCATCGATCGCTCGCACATGGCAGGGCTGATGGTAAGCGACCTCGGCGGCCACCGGGGAAAAATCGAGCTGCAAGGCATTGCGGCCATGAAGATCCCAGAGGTACCGGCAGGCCTCGAAGGAATGCTCGGCGACCAGCCGCGCATCGTCGCTGTCCAGCAAGTTCACGTACTCGCGTTGCAGGCAGAGGGCGGCCGACGGTTCGGTCGCGACGATCTGGTAGCCCTGGCGCACCGCCTCGGCCAGCATCCGCACATTTTTACGTGCCAGCTTGCGGGCTCCCTTCAAATCCCCGGCGGTGATCCGGGCCATCCCGCTGGAGACCTGCTTGGGTGGGACGTAGACACCGATCCGATTGTGCAGCAGAACCTCCACCAGGGCTCGGCCGACGCTCGTATCGTGGTGATTGGCAAAGTAATCAACGAAGTAGACCACTTTCGGCCCCGCATGCCGAATCGGTCGGGTCAGCTTGCGGCGGGCCGCGTAACGCAGGAACGTGCGGCTGGTCAGTCGCGGCAGTTTGCGCGCGGCGGCCAATCCAAAGGCCCGTTCCAGCCCCCACCGCATCGGGCGGTTCTGCAGCATCCAGTTCACCACCAAGGCAAACCGCGACAGCAGCGGCGCGATCAAATCGAGTCGGCAAAAGAGCAGGTCCGACAGCGGCAAGCCGTTGGTCGCCACGTACTGGCCTTTCATCTCGGTGACGATCTTCGGGATATCGACCGTGGCGGGACATTCCAAACGGCACTGGTGGCAGTTGAAGCAGAGGTCGGTCACCTCCTTGGCCCGCTCGGAAGTCAGGGCGGCCGGGTCGAGATCGCCCGTCAACACGCTCCGCAGCAGGTTGGCCTTCGCCCGCGGTGCCGCCTCTTCCGTCGGGGCGATCCGGAAAACGGGGCATTGCCGTTGCTGCGGCGCGGTGGTGCGACAGCGACCGCAGCCGTTGCACTGTCGCGTCGTCCGCTCGATTCCCGCCCCCGCCGGCCAGTGCTGCAAGACCGTTAACTGCCGACCCGCGACTCCCGCGTCCTCCCGCTCGGAGCCCGCCGCCAGATTCGCCTCACTGTCGGCATCCCCGTGAATCGCCAGCTGGGCTTGGACCGGTCGCAGGTTCTGATCGGCACGCTGCACGACCGCCCCGGTGATTTTGCCGGGATTCAGCAAACTGGTCGGATCGAATAGCTGTTTGATTTCCCCCATCGCCGGCCACAGGTCGCCGTATTGCCGCGGCAGCAGATGACTGCGGCTGAGGCCCGAGGCGTGCTCCCCCGAAACCGTCCCGCCGTGATCCCAGACGACCTGCGATAACCGCTCGGAAAGGTTACGGAGCCGCCGTTGATCCTGGCGATCGGCCAGATCAAGGAAGGGCCGGAGATGCAATTGGCCATGACCGGCATGGGCAAACACGAGGGCGGTAACCTGTTCGGCACGGAGCGCGACCTGGAGCTCGCTGAGCACTAACGGCAAGCTCTCCGGGGCGACCGAGAAATCTTCGACAAAGGGGAGTGCCCGCGAGTCCCCCTTGAGCCGATAGACGCGCGGGATCACCCGCCGCGATAACCGCCAAAAAAGATCCCGCTCGCGTGGTTGCAGGGTCGTCGAGGAAGCAAAGGCCATCCCCGGCGTGGTGCATAATTCATCGACCAACGCCGCCAGCCGATCCCGGAGCTCCGGTAACGAATCGCTTTGCAATTCGGTCAGCATCAACGCTTCGGCATCGCGGGGGATCATCTGCTCGTAGCGGGAATCGGTTTCCCGCGCGATCTCCATCAACCGCCGATCCATCACATCGCAAGCCACCACGCCTTGCCGGACCGCCGCCCGGGCGCCCCGCGCGGCGGCCTCCAAACGGCGAAAAAACAGCAGGGCAACCGCGCGATGGCGGGGCATCGGTTCGGTCCGGAGGGTCGCCTCGGTGACGATCCCCAAGGTCCCTTCCGATCCGCCCAGCAGCCGCGCCAAATGGACCCGACCCGACTGCAGCACGTCATCCAGGCGGTAAGCGCCGCGGGGCAACACGGCCCGCTGTTGATGGGCACGCAGGGGCGCTTCATAGCGCCGCACGATCCGTTCGACCCCGCGGGCCAAACGCCCTTCGGACCCCACATGAGGCGCCGTGTGCGCGTGCAAATGCAATAACTCGCCGCCGGCGGTGACCACCTGCAGCGATTCGATCGTATCGCGGGCCGAACCGTAGCGGAGATAATGGCTTCCCGAGGCGTCGACATTGATCACGCTGCCCATCGTCGTCACGCTGCGGGTCGCCGGATCGGGGCCATAAAGCCGGCGCTGCTGAGCCAACTCGCGGTTCAACCCGGCGAGCACCACCCCCGGCTGGACCCGGACATGCTGGCCATCCCCGGCGTCCTGCCAACGATGCATGAATCGCGAAAAGTCGAGGATCAGGCCGCGCCCCAGCGATTCCCCGGCGACCCCGCTGCCGGCCCCCCGCGGATGCAGCGTCAACTGGTGTTCCAAGGCATAGCGGACGCAGGTCACCACGTCCTGCGGCGTGCGAGGCCGCACCACCCCCAGCGGCGACAACTGATAGATGCTCGCGTCGCTGGCGTACAGTTGCGACGTAAGGGGATCGCACAACACTTCGCCCGTTAGAGCGCCGCGCAGATCGTCTTCGACTCGTTTTCGTTCGGCATCCATAAACATATTTCACGCGGCCGACGCCGGAGGAAGCTCCATTGTAAGGAGCGGCACCCGGTTTTGCCCATCAGCGGCCCGCCATCGCCGCGACGATTCCCAATGTCAGACCGGTCAAAGCCATCACGGCCAGCCAACCCGCCCGCGTCAGCCAACCCGCAGGACGCGACGAGGACCCCCCGGAACCCTCCAGCGAAGCCGCTTGCCCGAGGCCGCGCCACAAGCAGATCGCCGCCACCGCTTCCCCCAAGGACGCGACCAAGCCGAGCGGCGGGGCGAGGCCTAACGGTTCCGACCGAACCGCCATTTCGTAGACCAAAGCGAACAGCAAACCGATCACGCAGGCAGCGACCACCCGCGTCAGCGTGGTCCAGCCGGGCCGTGTCATTGCCGGGGCAGCAGGACTACCGGCCGCCTGCTCGTCGGCCGCCTGCTCGTCGGCGGCGGTCGCCCGCACGACAAAGGCCGCGAGCGCGAATCCGCTCGCCGCGAAAGCGATCACCTGATGGAACAGACGAACGCCGAGGTGCAGCGTCTCGGATCCCCCCGGCAGTGGCCAGCGGCTGGCGACGCCACCCAACCAGTAGAGCAGAACAAGCGTGAGACTGGTCCGCCCGAGCGGCTGGCCCGACAGCGCGATCAACGCCCCCAGTCCCCACAGCCAGGCCGCAGGCTGCAGCAGGGCCGCCGCTGGGGAAGCCCCCTGTAATCCTTGCCAAACCGCCCAGCCGCCGAGGGCCACCAACAGGCCGGCCAGCCTTCGCGACCGGCGCACGCCCCAGACCCCCGCCGCGGCGATCGCAAAGACGGGGATCACGAGCCCCGACGCGGTTAACGGGGCCGACGCGATCAGCGAGGCAGACAAGAGCAACTTCGATCGGTCCCGCGCTTGCGATCACTTACCATGGTTGATCAAACCCATCACCTCGGCCCGCGTCGAGGCATCGTCGCGGAACGCGCCCCGCATCGCCGAGGTGAGGCAGAGGCTCCCGGGTTTGCGGACGCCCCGCATGGTCATGCACGAATGGGTCGCTTCGCAGACGACCGCCACTCCTTTCGCATCCAGCC
>CAYNVI010000074.1:0-13038 GCA_964400585.1 uncultured Pirellulaceae bacterium
CTCGCGGACCCAGTCGTAGGTCCGTTCGACCTGGGCCCAAGGGGTTTCGGCGGGCGTGGCCATCAGCTCGCGGGCGACCGCTTTGATCCGCGGGTGGCTCGCGTCGATGTAAGGACTGTTGCCCATCGCAAAGCGCAGGTCGCCTGAAATCCGACGCGGGATTTCCAGCCCCGCGGTCTGTTCCGGTCCCAGAATCCGGGAGCGATCGATTTCGAAGGTGAGGAGGAGTTTGACTTCCGACCCGGGAGGCACCTGGTTCATCGCCAGCATGACCTGCTTGACGCCTCCCGGCAGCACGCGCGGCTTCCAACCGCTGATGTAAGCGTCGACCTCTTGATCGACCAGCCGGACCGTCTGCTCGGGCCACTCGGTCGGGATCGGAAAGGTTGCCAACACGTTCCCGCAGTGCGTGCGGCCACTCTCCAGAATCAGCCCGATTTTCCAGGTCTGCGTTTGCGGGCTTTCGTAGGTCAGCAGCGGCGACGCGCTCGGCTCGTCGGCGCCCCGCAGCGCGCCGGGCCAGGCGGCGAGCAGACCGGCCGAGCCCGCCAGCCAGGTGCGTCGGGAAAGCGAGGGAACCGGCCGCGGCGACGGCGCGCCCGGGGCGGAAGGGGAAGCGGGGGCCGAGTCGCGGTGCGTGGCGTTGCTCATGATGCTCCACAGGCGGCGCGCGTGCCGACAGCCAACACGTGCGGATCGGGAAAAGGGCGAAGGGGTGCAAGGGCCGGAGAAGCCGGGGGCGGGGCTGCTCGCGCGCTGCGAACCGTGACCGCCGCTCCGCATTTTAATCGACCGCGGCCAGGATGTCCGAGCGTCTGCCCGAGGAGCGACGTGGGGGGCGAGATGCCGAGGCGGGCTATTCGGTCACGGGCTATTCGGTCACGGGCTATTCGGGTACGGGCTATTCGGGTACGGGGGCCAAGGGCCGCGACGGCGAAGTCTGCATCGTTCCCGGGACGATCGTTTCGCCTCCGAAGCCGTAATTGCTGCGGGAGTCCCAACCGTCGGCCCCCATCACGCCGCCCCCGACGGGACCTTCGTCGTACCCATAGCCGGGGGCATAGCTGCTGTGGGGCCCGCAGCCGCAGTCGGGGCCGCAGGCGTCCGGGGGAGCAATGTTATATTGCGGACCGAACTGCGGGCCGCCGCAGGGAGCCCCCGTGCCAAACAAACCGCACAGGCCGCCACGGCATCCGGCCGTGGCGAGCAACAGGGCGACCGCGGTAATCGTTAAAATTCGAGCCTTCATCAGGATCCCCTTAGCGTGCAAAGTGGACGTAGTCGTTCGGCTCGAACGGCGAGCCAAACAAATCTAGGACGCGTTCGCTGAGGTGCAAACGCAACACGTGTTTTTTGAGCAACAATTTGTTGCAGTCCTTCCCCATCCTTTGAGGGCCTGCCTGGCCACGCTGCCCCGCCGTGCTGGCTCGCCCCCCTTCGCTTCCCCACGACAGGAGATGCCCCTATGCCTGCTTTCGGTCGCCGGCACGACTCAATGCGCTACGGCTGGGCCGTCGCGGCGCTCCTCCTGCTGGGACCGGTGGTCGGACAGGCCCATCCGGCACAGCCGATTGCCTCGACGCTGGCCGCCACAGCGTCGGCCGAGTCGCCAGCGAAGGATTCGTTGTGGCTGGTGAGCACGCGGCACCTGACCAATCAGGTTTGCTGGGCGGATCTGGAACAGCCGGCCTTCCGGGTCTACCAGCTCGATGCCTGCGGCCGCAGGCACCGGGGGTCGCTCGAGCAGTTGCTGTCCGAAGAAACCCCCGCCCCGCTCGATTTGATCTACATCCACGGCAACCGGATGCCGGCCGATCAGATCGTGACGCGGGCGCTGTTCGTCTACCGGCACGTGGTCCGGTATCGCCCGCCGGAGGGTCCGCCGATCCGTTTCCTCATCTGGAGTTGGCCGAGCGAACAGCAGGGCTTGGCCCTCCGGGACGTCCGCATCAAAGCCGCGCGGACCGACGCGCAAGGCTTGTACCTCGCCTGGCTGATGCGCGAACAGTTGCAGCGCGGCCGCAGGCAGCGATTGGTCGGGTTCAGTTTTGGCGGGCGGGTCGCGACCGGGGCCTTGCATGCTTTGGCCGGCGGAACCCTCGCCCGCCGCGGCCTTCCCGGCGAGACGATTCAGGGGGCAGGCATCGGCGTGGGCTTGTTGGCGCCGGCGATCGGCGAGGATTGGTTGAGCGAGGGACGCAAGCACGGCCGGGCGACCAAGAACATCGCCCACCTGACGCTCCTGTTCAATCGTCGCGATGCGGTGCTGAAGCGTTACCCGCTGCTCGACCCGGTCTCCGGAGTCGAAGCGCTCGGGTTCCGCGGACCGCGGAGTTTTGGGAGGCGGTTGGATGGCTCGCCGGTTCCCCTGATTCAGATGAATTGCAGCGACACGGTGGGCTTGCAGCATAGCGAAGAGGCGTACTACACCGGCCGCTGCCGAGCCGGTTGCCGAATCTATGCGATGACGATCCGGCACGCGGACGAGGCGCTGTCAGAAAACTGAAAACTGCTCGCGTAGCGACTCCGCAATGTCCCTTCTCCCCCGCCGCGCAGCGGATAGCGGGGGCGAAGGATAGGATGAGGGGCGGTTTTCTGACAAAGCCGGGCTGAACCGAAACCTGACCCTCTCGCCCCGGAAAAGCTGTTGGCAACTGAGCTGCAAAGCTGCTGGAATGGTCGCTGGGTGCGGCATTCCCGGGTGCACGTCGGCTTGGACGATCTCGGTTTTACTCAAGCAGTCACCGTGGTCGAACGCTTGCGGACCTACGACGGACACCCCTTCGCACTGCCGCGGCATCTGGAGCGGTTCGCGACGACGATCGCCGGGTTGCAGATCGCGGGTATCCCTTCGGCGCCCCGCCTTTCCGAGATCGTCACCAGCTTGTTGGCGCGAAACCGCGACTGGCTGCAGAAAATGGGAGAGGCGAGCATCATCTTGCTGGCAACCCCGGGTTCGCGGCATCGTCCTGCGTTGCCCGCAGCATCGGCAAGCGAAGCCGCGCCGCCTGGACCAACGTGGATCGCTTACCTGCAACCGTTGCCGCTGGAAAAAATCGCAGCCCGGATCGCGGAGGGTCAGCCGGTCGTGGTGACGGACGTCGTTCAGCCGCCGCCCGAGAGTTGGCCCCGTCATTGGAAGGTTCGTAATCGCCTGCATTACTTTCTGGCCGACCGTCAGGCCGCTTCCCAGGCCCCCGATGCGACCGGCATCCTGCGAGATACCGACGGCACGCTGACCGAAAGCAGCATCGCCAATTTGGCGTTGGTTCTGGGCGGACGGATCGTTTCGCCGCCGCCGGCACGCGTGCTGCCTGGGATCACGCAGGCGGTTGCCGAGGAGGTCGCGCGGGAAGCGGGGATCGTTTGGGAGAAACGGCCCCTGCCAAGCGAATTGCTGGACGAGGCGGAGGAGGTCTTATTGTTCGGCACGACCACGGGCATCTGGCCCGGCAGGGTCACGCGGCACGCCGCCGCCCGTAACGATCCGACGAGCCGCCCGGCCCCGTCCTCTCTCGCTCTGCCCGGGCCGGTCTTTCGGCGACTCCGCGAAGGATTCGACGCCCGCTGTCGCCGCGGGTCGGCCCGCTGACCCGCCGGCACGCTACGCCGGCGGTCCGGCGTCACGCTCCTGGCGGGCCGCCGCCAGCGTTTCGATCAGCTGCTGATGAAGGCGCGGGCTCGCCGAGACGGCAAACTTCGGCTGCCAGATGTCCAGCGGCGAACCGTCGATCATGGTCAGCGAGGCTCCCGCTTCGGTGGCGATGAGCGCGCCGGCGGCGGCATCCCAGCTCTTGACGCTGGCCGCCCAATACCCATCCAGGTTGCCGGCACCGACGTAGCAGAGATTCAAAGCGCACGAGCCGAGCCGCCGCAGCGAACGGCAACGCTCCAGGACCGCCACGAACCGCTCGACCTCGATCGAGTCGCGTTGCACGCCGGCGGCGAAGCTGCAGGCGAACAAGGCTTCCTCGATCGTCTCGCAGCCGCTGGCCTGCAGGCGTTCCCCGTTCCGCTGGGCGCCTCCGCCCCGGGTCGCCGTGTACATTTCTTCGCGCACCGGATCGTAGACGACCCCGACGACCAGTTGCCCCTGGTAGAAGCAGCCGATCGAGACCGCGAAACTCTGTAGCCGGTGGACATAATTGACCGTGCCGTCCAAGGGGTCGACGATCCAGCAAGGCGGCGCCTGCGAGGACCCGGCGGCGACGCCGGGCGGCGGGTCGTTTTCGCCTTCTTCTTCGCCGACGAACGCATGGTCGGGATACGTCTCGGCCAGGATCCGCCGGATCACGGTCTGCGACGCGAGGTCGGCATCGGTCACCAGATCGCGCGGTCCTTTCTCCGAAACGGCGGGGGAGTGGCGGCGCTGCATCAACTCGGCCGCCCCGGCCCGAGCCGCCTGCACGGCGGTTTCCAGCCATCCGCGGAGCGTCGCGGCGGGGACCGCCGGGTTCTCGGCCGGGTCGGGGGCGGCACCGGGGGAGCGAGCATCGTTCATGGCGTCAGTAGCTCGGCAAAGAGGCAAAAGAGGCAAGTCGCAAAAGACCACGTGCCTCCCTTTTTAATCGCGCTGCCGGGCCAGGCCCAGCGGGTAAATGTGGCTTTCAGGACTCGCCGAGGGTGGCGCAGCGCTGACCCCCGGCGATGCTGGACTTGTGTAGACACCAATGCCTCGGGGGACGGTTCTCCGTGGCGGAGTATCCCTGTGGTGGACCTGCGGCGCGGAAAAGTCGACACTGAGGGCCGTCCCCGCCCTCCAGTTGAGCACGAAGGAACCAGCGACGGCATGTGGAAGCAACGCAACGCGGCAGAGGCCACCTATTCGCCCGCGACGGCGAGCCCCGCGAAGAGTAGGCAGGCGGCTTGGTCGCTGGCGGTCGCCGGCGCAGGGGGCGAGCAGGGCTGGCGGTTGTGGGTGGTGGCGACCGCGGCCGAGCGGACGGCGGGCGACACCGCAGGGGCGGTAGTGGAGCTGCTGACGGGGGAGGGGCAGGCGCTTCCCCCGCTGACCGATTCCTACCTTCGCGGTGATGATTTTGTCACTTCCTTTGCCGCCCGGCCCGCCGATCCCTGCGGGCTCAGCGTCCAGGTCCGACCGGTCGCCTGCGGAGAGGCCGAAGCGGTCGTCGAACTGACGCTCGCCATCCAAACCGAGCGGCTCGACAGCCATCCCTCGATCCGCGTGAACATCCCCAGCGAAAACGGAGACGCCTGGGAAGACAGCCGTGATTTGGGGGCGGGCACGCTGGGGCCCCGGCGTCTGAGCGGAGGTTCAGGGCCGCCGCTGTTTGCTTCCCTGCTGCTGGCGGCTCGCGACCGGCCGGCGGCCCGCGATCAGAGTGACGCGCAACGGCTGCAGGTCGCCCTTTTCGGCAGTTTCCTGGAAAAAGGGGTGATCCGCAAATCCCGTCCTTGGCTCGTGTTCCGTTCCGACCGGCCGTCGACCGCCGAGGAGTTGGCCGCCTGGCACGAGCGACTTTGCCGATCCCCGCTGCCCTTGACGCCGTAAGCAACCGTCCGCCGCCGTCCGGTAGCGGCACGGCGCGAGCCGTCCGGTTTCGCAAAGAAAGCCCTCAAAAAATACCGGGCGGCTGGCGCCGCTCCGCTAACAAGAATCGCGCGGGTGGTGCCAGTTATGCCAGCTCGGGTGACCGGGTAGTTGCTTCACGGGCCGGAATCGAAGGCGATGCTGTTTTCTCGCTTGCAGGCTGCATAAAATGAGAGGACTTGGCTGAGCTGGAGGCTTTTGCCTGCCGTGGCGTGCGGTGGCATGCTGGCCGGCGGCGTCGCTGCTGCGGCCAAGCCGAGTCTGCGGGCATCAAGCCGAGTCTGCGGGCATGTCGTGACGCTTTTCTTCTTTTCGCTCCTCACCCCCCTGTTGGTCCCCTGCGGTGCATAGCGCATTTCGAGCAACCCGCGCGAGCCTCTTGGGCCGCTTCCGCTCCGCGCGGACTCGCAGGCCGCTCGTTGGCCGGGCCGGCGCGAGGGGGGCGGTGGGGAGTGAGCGCACCCGGCAGACGGCTCGGCTGGGCCGCTTGCTCGGGGGGCTGCTGGCGATCTTGCTGTTCCCACTAGCGGGAGACCTGCTGGCTCAAGATTCCTCGGCCGACCCGCTCGAAGCGGCGGATGATTCGCAGATCTTGTCGGAAGGGGGGCTGCAGCCGGAGGCTTTCTACCTGCTGAACGAGAAAGGGGTCCGATTGATGTACCCGGGGCTCTCGTTTGCGGAGATCGAGCGGTTACGGAAGATGGAAGAAGGGACGATCCAGCCGACGCGGACGTTCAATTTTGAATCGCTCAAGATCACCGGAACCGCCCAAGCCCAGCGTGCGGAACTCGCCGTCACCGTCCGTTTGCAGGTCGATCCGACCGGGCCTTCTTGGATTGCGATCCCTCTTTTGATGGGGAACTTCAACCGGCTCGAACCGGCGGACGTAGCGGGCGTCGACCACTGGCAGATGACCCTTAACCGGGCCCGCGGCGGCTACGTGCTGTGGGTGCAAGCGGACGAACCTCGCGACGTGGTGGTCGGGATGCCCGTTTCGGTACGGGTCGACCAACAACCCCGCTCGTCGATCCGTTTTCGCTTGCCCGAAGTTCCCACAACCGTCGAGCTCACGGTCCCGCAGGCCGATGCCGTCGCGGAAGTCGAGGGGCGTGGCAACGAAGACATCCAGCGTTTGGAAACGCCGGCGTCCGACGAATCCCGGTTCCGCTTGCAGAGCGGGGGCGGCGAATTTTCCTTGCTTTGGGGGAACCTCGAAACCCAGGCGGTCGGCAGTCAGGTCCTCGAGGCGAGGTCTTCCTGGGACCTCGTCTGGATGAGCTTGCAGGACCGACCGACCGGCTCGATCGATCTCCGCGTTCGCAATCTCCGCGGGGACGTGCAGCCCTTTGAAATCGAGATCCCGGTCGGGCTGCAGTTGCTCGATTCGCAAGGAGCCGAGTTGGTTCCGGTCAGTGTCTCGCCGGCGGCGGCTGGGGCGCAGCGGTTTCGCGTGCAACCCGAAATCCCCACCGGCACCGATGAGGTGGTGGTGAAGTTAGAGGTGGAATTAGGGAACCGGCAGATCGACGCGGCAAACCCGTTGACGGTCAACGGGATCGTCGTCGTCGGGGCCGTGCGGCAGACCGGCGAGATCGAACTGCGAAGTGACCAGCAGTATCGGCTCCGCTGGGAGCGACGGCCGTGGGTCCAGAGCGTCTGGTCCGATGGCGATGCTGCGGATGAAGATTTGATGGTTTACCGGTTTACCTACGACCGCGTCCCTTTCGACTTGCCGTTGTGGTTGGTGCCCAAACAGCGTCGGCTGCTGGTCGAGTCGGACTACGCGATGCGGATCGACCAGGCGTTGGCCACCCTGCGGATGACGATTCGCACCAAAGGGGCCACTCCCGACGGACGGATGCTGCGGGTCAACACCGCGGGTTGGCAGATCCAATCGGTCCAAACGGAAGCCTCGGGAGAATCGCTCGATACGTTTGCCGATGGGGAGGTGCTGGAGATCGATCTGTCGAGCGTCTCGACGGGAACCGACGACGCGATCGGTTTGACGATCCGGGGCGGCCGCGACCTCCCGCTGAACGACAATCTCGTCGAGTTGCCGATCCCGCGGGTGCTGTTCAACGATGAATCGACGATGGTGCAACCGGGAGAATTAGCGGTTCGGACGTCACCCGGGTTGTCGTTCATTTCCAACTTGTCCGATTCGGTGGGGATTGAAGAGCTGGTCGGCGAGGAAACCGAGGGCGGCGATGCGGCGACCGTCCCGCTTCGCTACAGCGTCGAATCGTTAGGACCGCCGGCGGTCCTGTCGGGTTTTCTGGAGAAAGATCGTCCGCAGGTCACCTTGGAAGCGGACTTGATGATGGCGATCGAAGGGGAGCGGTTGTTGACGACCGCCGATTGGTTGCTCCGACCGCAACGCGGCATGACCGGCCAGATCCCGCTCGGCTTCACCCCGGAAGACGATTGGCAGGCCTGGGACGTGACGGTCGACCAACAACCGGCGGTATTGCGCGCGGTCGACGATCAGATCGTGCTGTTTTCGGACGAACTCGTCTCCGGTCGGCACACGGTCCGGTTTCGCCGTAGCGACTTGATCGGCTTGGGAGAGGAGGAGACGGCGAGCTCGTTGTCGATCCGCTTCCCGCGGCCCGCCTTGACCGAGGTCACCATCGGCGACGAGGTAGCGCTCCAACTGAAGGGTTCGGTCCGCGTCTCGATCAACGCTTTCTTGGAGGGCCAATCGGTCACCGATACGGCTTTCGAGGGGATCCCCGATCAACCTTTGACGGTTCGTGTGAACCGTCGCGAAACCCAATTGCGTCGGCTGCTGATGCCGCGGGTGGTGGTTCAGAGCCGGGTCGGCTTGACACGGCGTTACGAGCGGTTGGTGGCGACCGTCGTCGGATCGGGGACGTTGCGTCTGGCGCTGCGGGATGTCGGGGAGGACCTGATGCCGGAAGTCCAAATCGATGGCAGCGACCAAGTGGTGGAGTTGGCCGAGGAAGGGGCGTTGCTGATCCCCTTGGCGGCCGATAAGTCGGAACATGTGCTCGACGTGCGCATCTGGTATGCGACCGACGAAGCAGGCCGCAATGGGCCCTTGAGGCCTGCGTTCGTCCTCCCGGTCGGCACGGGACGACTCTTCTGGGACCTGTTGCTGCCCAGCGACGAGCACGTCGTATGGGCGTCACCGACGCTGGGGCGGGCGATGCACTGGACGTTTGACCGCTGGCGACTCCAGCGGGAACCGACGCAGACGAGCCAGGATCTGGTCGAATGGGCGGGGGCGGCGACCGTCAACAGCGGGACGCTTGGCAATCGGTTCCTGTTCACGGGGGCCGATCCCGGAGCGGTCCGCGTGATGGCGGCCAGCAAGCCTTTGATTTGGGCGATCGTGGGCGGCACGATCTTGGCGATCGCGACCAGCTTGCTCTATTTGCCTTGGCTCAAGCATCCGCTGTCGTTGGTGTTTGCCGCCGTCGCGATCTGCGGGCTGACGCTGTTGGCCCCCGATGCGGCGGTCGTCAGTGGGCAACTGACCCTGCTGTCGCTGATCCTGGTTGCGGTGATGCTGGGGGTCCGTGCGGTGCTGCGAAGTCGTCCGCACGACCGCGTTTTCGATTCCAGTCAAGCGGGGCTGCGGGATGGTTCGACCCGCTCGCAACAATCGGCGGCTGCGCGGGATGCCGACCCGGGGAGCGGCAGCGTCCCGATTTCGGCCACCGTCAGCGTCGGGGAAGGTCCCTGATGGTTTCTCCGGCGGCGGCACGACGCGAAGGCTGGGCGGCGCCGGGACCGTCTCGGCAGATGCTCCTGAGGGCTTGGCCGATGCTCCTGGGGACGCTCTGTCTGTGGCTGGCGACGGGGGCGCTCGTCCCTGCGCAGCCACCTAACGGCCCTGCGCAGCCACCCAACGGCCCTGCGCAGCCACCCAACGGCCCTGCGCAGCCACCTAACGGCCCTGCGCAGCCACCTAACGGCCCTGCGCAGCCACCCAACGGCCCTGTGCAGCCGACGGACGCCTCTGCCCCGCCGGCAGAGGCGGCTGGGCGGCAGCCAGCCGACGGCCGGTCAGCGGATCCGCCAGCCGACCGGTCGGGCGGTTCGACGCCGCACGGTCTGGGTCCGATGCATGTCCGCTCGACCATTCCCTACCGCCGGATCTTCTTTTTTCAAGACGAAGCCGCTCGCTTGGTACCTGCCAATTACCGAGCGGTCGCGGCCGAGGAGTTAGAATCGCTGCTGTTGCGGCCCGCCACTGTCTCGCCGCCGGGAGCGGGACAACCCCGTCTGGAAGCGGCGGAATACTGGGCGTCGTTCGCCGGGGGGACGCTGCGGTCGACGCATTCCGAATGGGCGATCCGTTACCAGGACGATGCGCCCGGCGAGTTGAACCTCGGTCGGATCAATCTGGCGCTGGGTGGCGAATCCGCCGAATCGCCGCAACGGGAGGACGCTCCTTTGCAGCCCCCCTTCCTGCATACCGCGGCGGACGGCAGCTTACGGGCAGCCGTCGCCGAAGACTGCACGCTCCCCTTTCAGTGGACCGCGCAGGCGACGTCGCAAAGCGAAGCGAAGTCGCGGTTTGTGCTGGAGATCCCACCCTGCGGGCAAGCCCCCTTCTTCCTGGATTTGCCGCGCGATCATCGCTTGGAGCAGACCAATGGGATTCCGATCGAATTGACCGGCCCGCCCCCCGAAGCGTCTAACGAGGCGATGGAATCGGCGCGGCGGTGGTACAAGATCGAAGCGGGCGGGTTGTCGCAGCTCAATCTGGAGATCGTGGGCAGCGCGCAGTTGCAGGAAGAGCTGGTCGTGCCGCTCCGGCAGCAATCGACCGCTTTTCGGATCGCCGCGGCGGGGATGCGTTGGACGACGCAGATGACGATCGAACGTCTGGAGGGGCGCACGATGCCTCCCTTGTACGTGGGCCCGACGCGAATCACTTCGGTCCGCATCGACGGGCAGCCGGTCCGCTGGGAGGAAACCGTCGCAGCAGGCGGCCGAGAAGGAACGACGATTCAGTTGACCCCGCCCCGCGTCCTGGATGAACGGTTGCGGAGCGTGACCACCAACATTGCGATTTCCGGGACGGCCAGCGTGCGGACCGACGAGTTGATGGAGCTCCCCTATCCGGATTGGCTCGATTGCGACGTCGCCCGCATGATGCCCAATGTGCAGACCCAGTTGACGGTCGATCGCGATCTGACGCTGGCCCAGCTTGCGCTCCCGGCGGAGTGGGATGTCGAGCAGGTGGAGACTTCCCCGGATGGCGACGTTTCCTACCAGTTATGGGGACCGGCCGAACGGCGTGAGCCGTTGCAGGTCGAACTGTTTCGCAACGTTCCCACGTTGGCAGCGGAGGCGGCTTTGCAGCTGGACGTAGCCGCTTCGCAAATCAAGGCGCGGTGGGATGCGCGGGTCACGAGGGGAGCGTCCGGCCCCCGGCCGCTGCAGTTCCGGGTCGAACCGCAGTGGCGCATCGATTCGATCATGCTGCCCGCTTCCGAACGCGTCATCGAAGTCCCTGCCGAAATCGGCCCCGACCGGTTGTTGACGATCTGGCCGGAGGCGGATGAATGGGAAGACGAGGTCTTGCCGATCCGCATTCTGGGGCACCGCCTGAGCAGTAGTTTGCCGTTGGTCGGCCAGCGGGGCGTGCCCCAGATTCCCGATACATGGTTCGTCCGCCCCTTCGATTGTCGGGTCAAAACGATCGCGGCGATCAATCCCCCGGCCGGCTGGCGGTGGCCTGGCGAATCGATCATCCGCAGCCAGACGTTGACGCCAGCGGACCTACCGGAGGCGACACGGGCGATGCTGGGGCGGCTGAGTCCGCAGACGTTGTTATTCGCATTGTCCGAGGATTCGACCGCCACGTTGAAATTGGAACGCCCCCTGCCGGTCGTCGAAGCGGACGTGACGCTGGCGCTGACGCGGGAGGGTTCGCATGTTCAAGAAACCTTGACCGTCAACCTGCGGACGCCCGGCGATGCGTTCTCCGAAGTGCATGTCCGCACGGGGCCTGCGCACGGGCGTCCCCCCCTGAACTGGTCGTTGGCCGGCAGTTCCCGTCAGACCGGTCCCTTGGCGACATTGCAAGCGGGGACGCGTCCCCGCCAGGAGGATGAGCTTTGGGTGATCAGGCCTCCGCCCAATCGCAGCGGAGAACTCCATCTGATCGGGCGTCGGCGGTACCGTCTGCAGGAGTCCCAACGCATCGATCTACCGACGGTGGCTCAGGCGGTGACGCAACAGTCGGCGACCGGCATCGCTGCCAACCAGGATACCTCGGCGTTGATCGGTCGGCAGTTGCACGTGGCCGATGCGAGCGGCCCGGTCCAACGAGTCCCGGCGGCCAGTGAGGACGCGGTGGGCTGGCATCGTTTGCGGTACGATCCCTCGGAACCGGCGGCGATCACGCTCACCCCTTCGGATCCGCAACCCGCTCCGCTCGTCGTCTGGGAGGAGCGGATCCAAGTGCATGCTTCGTCGCGTTGGGGCGATACGATCGTGGCCGAGTATGAAACGGAAGGGCATCGGCCACTGCGGATCGAATACGATCCGGCGATGAGCCTGGAGGAGGCCGCGACCAGCGGCCGTCCCTTCGTATTGTCGGAGATCATGACCGACCGCGGTGCGATCGTGATTCCCGCGGCATCTGAAAAACAGCGTCTGCGTCTCCAGTTCCGTCGTCCTGCCGCCGATGGGGGGCTGCTGCGATGGTGGACGCCTCCTTCGATCCGCCCGCAGGCGGTCGTGCTTCGTTCCGCCTGGTCGCTCTACCCGGTCGCCGACACGGTGATTCCCGATCTGGCTCGCGGCTGGATCGGAGGCGAAGCGGACCAGGCGCTCGGCTTGAGCGGGCCCGCGGCGCTGCCCGGCGTCTCGGTCGACGCGTCGGCCGCTGCTGTTTGCCTGATCGCTAACGAAGGTTTCTGGGCCCTGGGGACGATCGTGGGGCTCTGCCTGTTTGCCCTGGCGTGGTGGAGCGGGCGGACGCATTTGACCGCCCTGCTGCTGCCGTTGGCCTGGACCGGTTGCCTGATCGTGTGGTGGCCGCATGCCGCCTTGGCGTTGACGGGATTCTTGCTTCTCCCGCTGTTGGGTGGCGGTTTGTTGGGAAGGGTGCTGTCGTCCTCGGGCAGCGCGGCCGGGGATCTCGTTCGCAGCGAAGGGGTCGACAGCATGTCGGCCCGGCGCCGCGTGGGCTCGACCCGTCTGACGGGGACTTCGGCGTTGGGAATCCTCTGTGCGTTGAGTTTGCCCATCGGGGCAGGCGGGCGGGACGCCGTCGCGCAGGAAGGCGATACCGCCGCCACTGCGGAGGGCCCGCTGGCGGTGGGAGACGCAGGGGGCGCGGCGTCCCAGGGGAACCCCGCGCCGGCGGCCGGCTATCCCGTGTTGATTCCGGTCGACGATCAAGGGCAGCCTGCCGGATCGACGCTCTACGTTCCCGACACGATGTACGAGCGGTTGTTTTTGCGTGCACCTTTGGAACCGCAAGCGATCGGTGTGCAGTTTCA
>CAYNVI010000075.1:0-13012 GCA_964400585.1 uncultured Pirellulaceae bacterium
ACCCTCAGCTCCAACAGCGGGCCGCAGAACTCCTTGGCCAGATCGAAAAAGCCCGCGAAGCCTTCACTACCAGCCTGATCGCCAAGGAATTACCGAAACCCCGCACGACCCACGTGTTGGCCCGCGGCGAATACGATCGGCCGTCGGGAGATCCCGTGGAACCGGGCGTGCTCAGCGTGCTGGGAGGCCTCCCCGAAGACGCCCCGCGTAATCGGCTGGGACTGGCCCGTTGGCTGACCGATCGCCAGCATCCGTTGGTCGCCCGCGTCCTGATCAATCGCTGGTGGCAGCATCTGTTCGGGTCCGGCTTGGTCCGCACGCCGGAAGATTTTGGCTTACAAGGCCAACAACCGACCCACCCGGAGCTGCTCGATTGGCTGGCGGTCGAGTTGCACGAGAGCAGCTGGGACATGAAACACGTGCTGCGTCTGATGGTGACCAGCCAAACGTTCCAGCAAAACTCGGCTTGGCGTCCGGAACTCGCCGACCCGGAGAACCGCCTGTGGGCCCGCGGCCCCAGCTATCGCCTCGATGCCGAAGTGCTGCGTGACGTCGGGCTGTGGGCCAGCGATCTGCTCGATCCGAAAATGGGGGGCGAAGGCGTGAAACCGTACCAGCCGAGCGGGATGTGGAAGGCGCTGGCCCACCCCGCCAGCAACACCAAGCAATATGTCCGGGACGAAGGCGCGTCGCTGTATCGCCGCAGCCTCTACGTCTACTGGAAGCGGACCAGTCCGCACCCGATGATGACCCTCTTCGACGCCCCCGACCGGGAATCGAGTTGTGTCCGCCGCTCGCGGACCAATACGGCGTTGCAAGCGCTCGGCTTGCTGAACGAAACCCAGCGGGTGGAGATCGCCCGCCGCTTCGCCAGCCGTTTGTTGCAGCAACGGTCCAGCGATAGCGATCGCTTGCAATTCGCCTTCCGCCTGCTGGCCTGCCGACCGCCGAATGCCGCCGAACAGGGGGCCTGTGAGGACCTGCTCGCCACCATGCGCGATCGTTACGAAGCCGATGAAGCGGCGGCGATCGCCTTGCTGGAAACGGGCGACGCGCCGCGCGATCCCGCCCTCCAGCCCGCCGAACTTGCCGCCTGGACCCAAGTTGCCGCCACGCTGCTGGCCAGCGACATCGCCATCCAGCTCTACTGAACGAAAAGGCTTTTCGATGCTCCGTTCCCTTTCCTCTGACGCCCCTGCCGCGGCTCCGCAGCAGGAGCACGAGATGATGCTGACCCGCCGCCAGCTCTTCGGACGCTCGGCGTTGGGCCTGGGCACCGCTGCCATGGCCGGCCTGCTCGGTGAAGATGGTTTGCTGGCCGATCAGGTGGCGGCCGGGGCTCCCGAACCGACCGGTGGATTGCATCATCCGGCCAAAGCCCGCCGTGTCATCTACTTGTTCATGAGCGGCGGCCCCAGCCAGCTCGACCTGTGGGACTACAAACCGGAACTGAAAAAGCGGTTCAACGAACAATTGCCCGAGCACGTGCGGAGCGGCCAACGGGTTACCGGGATGACGGCCAATCAGAAGAATGGGCTGCCGCTTTGTCCCAGCAAATACGCCTTCACAAAGCAACCCAACAACGATCGCGGAGTGTGGGTCAGCGAGCTGCTGCCCCACACCGCCAAGGTCGCCGGAGAGCTTTGCGTCGTGCACAGCACCTTCACCGAAGCGATCAATCACGATCCGGCGATCACCTACATCCAGACCGGCAGTCAGATCCCAGGACGCCCCAGCCTGGGTGCCTGGCTCAGCTACGGGCTCGGCAGCATGAACGAAAACCTGCCGCACTATGTGGTGATGCATGCCCAAACGCGGTTTCCCGAACAAAGCTTGTTCAATCGGCTCTGGGGAACCGGGTTCATGCCCTCGGACCACCAAGGGATGTTGATGCGCAGCGAAGGGGATCCGGTCCTCTACCTGAGCAATCCGCCGGGCACGCGGCGGGCCGATCGCCGCGCCCAACTCGACACCCTGGCCGCCCTCAACCAGCAACAGTACGAACGCTTCGCCGACCCCGAAATCCTCGCCCGCGTCCGGCAGCACGAAATGGCTTACCGGATGCAAGCCTCCGTCCCGGAGCTGATGGATTTTTCTCAGGAAAGCGAAGAAACCTTTCAGCTGTATGGCGACGCGGTGCGGGAACCCGGCAGTTTTGCTGCCTGCTGCCTCAATGCACGACGCCTGGCCGAACGGGGCGTCCGCAACATCCAGATCTTTCATCGCGGCTGGGACGCGCACAATCGCTTGCCGACCGAGCATGAATCGCAGTGCAAAGACATCGACCAGGCTTGTGCCGCTTTGATCCTGGACCTGAAACAACGCGGCATGCTCGATGACACGCTGGTAATTTGGGGCGGTGAGTTTGGCCGCACCGCCTACTGCCAAGGAAACCTCACCGAGGAAACCTACGGGCGGGACCACCACCCGCGGTGCTTCACCACCTGGATGGCGGGCGGCGGCGTCCAACCCGGAATCACCTACGGACAGACCGATGCGTTCGGCTACAACATCGCCGACGCCGACGGCAACCCGCTTATCCCCCAACCGACCAAGGATCACCGGACCCCCGGGACGATGCATATCCACGACCTGAATGCCACGATCCTCCACCTGCTGGGGATCGATCATCGCCGCTTGACGTACCGCTACCAAGGCCGCGATTTTCGTCTCACGGACGTGCACGGCCACGTGATCCACGACATCCTCACTTGAACCCGGCTGCCGGTTTCGCCCGCTGCAGGTAGCCGAGCAGGTCGCGGATCTGTTCGTCGCTGAGCGGTGCCAGCAAGCCTTCGGGCATCATCGACACGTCCGACGGCTGGCGTTCGAGGATCTCTTCTTGCGGCAAAACGAAACGGTCGTTGACCGTCAACAAGGTCAACGTCTCCGCACTCTCCGACGCGATCAATCCCGACAGGACGCGTCCATCGACGGTCTGCACGACGTGCATCTGGTAATCCTTGGCGACCGCAGCGCTGGGGTCGACCATGTTCTCCAGCAGGTAAGCGAGATTCTGACGCTGCGCTCCCGTCAGGTCGGGACCAACCGTGCCACCGTCCCCAAACAATCGGTGGCAACCCGCACATTGCTCTCGGAACAGCTGCTTGCCACGAACCAGGTTGGCTTGCTGGAGCGCCGCAGGCGTCAGCCAGCCGGTCAGCTGCGCGATGCGGCGACGACGAGCGGCAGAGGTTTGCCGCACCTCGCCCCAAACCGCCTGCAGTCGCTCGGTCAACGGGTCCTCCCCTAAGGCCCGCAACTGCCGGGCGGTGTAGGCCGTCAGATGCTCGGCCGCAATCGCGCCCCGCTCGACAGCGGTCAACAAGCGGTCGGCCCATGCCGGCCGGGACGCAAGCGTTTGCAAGGCCAACTGCTGCTGGTCACGCGGCAACGCATCATAGACTTGCAAGATCGCGGCAGCGGCCCCAGCGACCGGTTGCTGGCCTAATCCGCGCAAGGCGGTCGCCCGCAACGGAGGTTCCTGCAGCCACTGCAGCAGGATCTCTCCGGTCCCTTCGACGCGACTTTCCAGGAGGGCTTCCATCGCCTCCCGCCGCTGCCCGACGGGCGTCTGCGGGTCCTGCACCCGCCGGCGAAAGGTGGCCAGGGCGGCTTCGTCTTCGAACAGCAAGGCCAGGCGAGTCGCCCGCGCGCGCAGTGCCGGAGCTTCCTCCCGGAAAATTCGCTCGTACACCGCCCGCCATCCGGCAGGCATCGGCATCCGCCGCCTCCCTTCCAGTCCTTCGAGGATCCCGACCAGCAACTCGTCAGCCTCCTCCGGCGTCACTCGGCGTTGGTCGGCCATCGCTCCAAACAACCGCGCCAATCCGCGGTCGGCCCACGACGACGATGCGACCCGGCGGGCGATGTTCGTCCGTACGCGGGGCAGGGCGGTGCGGGTCGCCAGATCGACGTAGCGTTGCCAATCGTCGGCGATCAGCGGCTCGATCCCGTACCAGACCATCAGCGGCAGATTTTGATCGTCTGCGTCTTCCCCCCGCGCGGCGAGGGCTTCGGCGAGTTGCCAACGCCGTGGCGGATCGATCCGTTGCAAGGCGCTGGACAGATACAACCGCACCAGCGGCGATTCGTTCGTCGACGCGGTCGCTGCCAGCCGCCGCAGCGTCTCGGCCGTCGGCGTCCCCTGCTCGCACAGCAACTGCACCGCCCAACCCTGGATCGCTTCATGGTGGGTTCCCGCCGGATCGAGCAGCGCCGCCAGATCCTCCTCGGACCAACCCTGGATCGCATGCAAAGCCCACATCGCCCGCAGTTTTTTGGGAACCGCCGACGCCTCGGCAAACAACCGCCGCAGCTGCTCACGAGCCGCCTGCATATCGGCGCCTGCCGCGAACCGTTCTTGCAACAAACGCCGCGCGTGCCGCACCCACCAGTCGTTGTCGTGCAACTGCAGACGGACCAATTCGGCATCGGACCGATCATGCAAAGCGACCGGATCGAGGTCATGTTGCCGGTAGGTGATCCGAAAGATCCGGCCCGTTTGCCGCCGCGTGTTGCGGACGCTGTGGCATTCGCCCGTATCGGACCAGTCACTCGAGTACACCTCGCCGTGAGGCCCGTAGGAGAGCGTGACGCCCATGTACCAAGGGTCGGCCGAGACGGCAAAATCAGGACCGTGCGACGCGCGGTAACCCGAACCCGCGCGACGCAACACGTCGTTGTTGATCCGCCGCCCATGGATATTGTGCATAAAAATCTGGTTGCGATACCGGGGGGGAAATTGATCGCCCAGGTAGACCATCGTGCCGCAATGGGCGTGGCCGCCCCCGGCCAGGTTCTCCGCCGGCGATCCCAATCCGTTGCGGACATTCCCCAAGCCGACGAAATGCAAATGGTCGGCGATCGTATCGATCCGCTGGTAAGCGAACTCACTGCTTTGGCGGCCCCGCCACGGCTCGTAGTGCGCCCCTTGGATCACCTGAAAGAGATGAGGGTTGACGCAATTGCAGACGAACGCGTGGCCCCAATCGTTCCAGTCGATGCCCCAAGGATTGGTCGTCCCATCGGCGTACGGTTCCCATTCATGCCGGATCGGATGGTAGCGGTACACCCCACCATCAAAGCGAACGCGTTCGGAGGGGGGAGTCCCCGGCTTGCCGATCATCGACCAGTTCGTCCGCCCATGGGTCCCGTACAGCCACCCATCCGGTCCCCAGGCAAACCCATTGGCCAGATTGTGGGCATTGGCATGATTCCCAAACCCATCCAACAAGACTTGGGGCGGGCCATCGGGCACATCGTCGCGGTCGGCATCAGGGATGAAATAAAAGTTCGGCGGCGACATCACCCAGACGCCCCCGAAGCCATATTCGATGCCCGTGACATAGTTCAATTGGTCGTAGAAAACCGTTCGCTTGTCATGTCGTCCGTCCCCATTGGTATCTTCCAGGATGACAATGCGATCGCCTGGGCGGGCCCCATGATTGGGATAGTTGTAAGCCTCGGCGACCCATAAGCGTCCCCGATCATCCAGACAAAACCCGATCGGTTGCCGCACCGCGGGCTCGCCGGCGAACAGCGTGGCGCGAAAGCCTTCGGGAACCCTCATCGTGGCGGCCGCTTGGGCGGCGGGCAGGGGCTGATCCTGCGAGATCTCCTCCGCCCCCAGGGACGCCGGCAGCATGCAACAGACGATCAAAAACGGAAGGATTCTGCGACGGGTGCCGGATGCCATGACGTCTTGTAAACCTTTTTTCGACGAAGCGAACGTGGATCGGGCGGGTGGTCTTCCAGCATAACCGAGCGACGTCGCCGCCGCCGCGGCCCGGTACAATGGAAGGCTCATCCCTTGGCTGCCTCGGCTCGTCTGGCGACGCTGCGATGTATCACCGACAAGGCTCACGGCAGGGGCCAAGCCGAGGCTTACTCGGCGTCACGATCTCGACCCACCGCCGAAGTGTCTGCCCAGCTTCGCACCTTTTCATCACCCCCCCCGAGGCCCCCATGGCTCTGCTGCCCCCTCGTCTGCTGTCGTCCGCGCTCACTTGGCGATTTGTTGGTTGGCTATGCTTGGGGGCGTCTTTGGCGATTTTCCCCCAGCAGGGAAAGGCGATCGAGCCCTGGCAGCCAAATCCCTGGTATTGGGCGCACGACGGCGACCCCGTCCTCCTGTTGGGAGGCAGCGACGACGACAACCTTTTTCAGTGGCCCCGCCCGCGTCTCCTGCAACATCTCGACCGCATCGCGGGTGCCGGAGGCAACGTGGTCCGCAACACGATGAGCGATCGCCAGGACGGCGGATTTGAAGTTTACCCTTTTCGAGAAATCGAGCCTGGCAAGTACGACCTCCGGCAGTGGAATCCCGAATACTGGGGGCGTTTCCAGACGTTTCTCGAAGAGACCGCCCGGCGGGAGATCTTCGTTCAGATCGAGGTCTGGGACCGCTTCGATTACACCGATGCCCGCGCCGACGATCCGGACCGCTGGGAAACCCACCCCTACAATCCGGCCCACAACGTCAACTACAGCTTTGCGGACTCCGGCTTCGCCCGCCGTTATCCCGCCCATCCCGGGAAGAACCGCCAACCCTTCTTCTTCACGACGCCCCCGCAACGAAACAATCAGACGGTCCTCCCTTTCCAGGAACGTTTCGTCGACAAGCTGCTCGATCACGCCTTGCCGTTCGATCACGTGCTCTACTGCATCGACAATGAAACGAGCGCTGAACCGGAATGGGGGGCTTACTGGGCGTCGTTCATCCGCGGGCGTGCCCAAGCGGCCGGCCGCCAGGTGATGATCACCGAGATGTGGGACGACTGGAACCTGAAGGCAGCCCGTCATCGCCAAACGTTTGATCACCCGGAACGCTACGACTTTGTCGATGTCTCCCAGAACAATCACAACCGAGGTCAGGAACACTGGGACAATTTTCTCTACGTGCGGCGTTACCTGCAGGATCAGCCGCGGCCGATGAACACCACCAAGATCTATGGTGCCGATGGCAACAAGTTTGGGCACTCCGACCAGGATGCGATCGAGCGGTTTTGGCGACACTTGCTGGGCGGCGGTGCCTCCTTGCGTTTCCATCGCCCCGATTCGGGTCTCGGGATCAACGACAAAGCCGTCGTCTGCATCCGGGCCGCCCGACACGTGGAACAGCACATTCCCTTCTGGTCGATCGATCCGGCGAATGACTTGCTCGGGGCGCGCCAGCCCGACGAGGCTTACTTGGCCGCTTCCTCGCCGCGGGACCGCCTCGTCGTCTTCTTCCCAGCCCAAGCCGAAGCGGCCGAAGTGCTCCTGACCGTCCCTGTGCCGCAGGCGGGGTGGCAAATCCGCTGGGTCGACATCGATCAGGGGACGGTGAGCCAGTCGACGCCATGGCACACGACCCAGCTAACGCCTCCCGGCCCCGGAAATTACGCGGCGATCCTGCTGGCTCCCTGACACCGCCGGCCTGCCTCAAGCGGACTCGCCCTGGCCCACCGCTGACGATCGATCGCGAAATGGTCTCACCGCTTAGCTGGGGGTCGCGACGCGCCCCCGAAAACCGGAGCTACACCGCGGTCCCTTCCAACGCTCGGATCGCGTTGTCATGAAACACATCCTGCAAGATTTCCGGGTCGTCGATCAGGCGGCTTAAGAAGGCCTGCAACCGCGTGCTGTAGCAGACCCCTTTGAAATTCTTTCCGCGACCGTCGTAACAGGGGCAATCGCTGCCGAATAACATCTGCTTGGGGTGCCGTTCGATGAACCGCGCCGTGAACGCTTCGTCACGCGTCAGCGCGCCATAGCCGCTGCCGGCCGACATGTCCGCGTACAAGTTCGGATAATCACCCATCAAGCGGTCGAGCAGCCCGCCCGCTTTGACCGGGCCTTGGGGGTACAGCGTCTTGGCCGCGTCAGGGACGTCGGCGCTGATGTTCGCCCACCAGGTTTGGGCGTGACCGATGATCCGTACTTTTGGGTACCGTTTCAAATACGTTTCCAGATGCTCGGCCAATCCCTGGTTGTAACCTCCCTCGCCATCTTGAAAGTGGATGGTGATCGGCCAATCCGCGTCATTGCAAAAGGCGATCACGCGTTCGACACGGCGATCATTGAGCGGCAGATGTTCCTTTTGCTCGCCGATCCCGCGACAGCCCAGCAGATGGTAGGCCCGCAATCGCGACAGTACGTCGTCCTGCCGGATGTCGGTCTGGCAAAACGGGATGATCCGCTCCGGGTACTGATGAAACGCATGCAGGACCGTTTCGCTCCGCAACAGCACGCCCCCTTCGCCCGTCTCCAACGGCAGGATGAATGCCTTCTCCGTCCCGGTCGCATCCATGTGCGCGATCGTCTCTTCGATCGAACGATCAAAGTGATTGATATGCAAATGGCAGTCGACCAGCGGGATGGCGTTTCGCGTTCCGTGCCCGTCGGCATCCGCCGCGGGGAGGCTGCGATCTTGGCTCCATCCGCGACCGGCGGTGGAGGCCCAAGCGATACCCGCGGCGGCGGTTCCTAGAAACTGACGGCGCGACGGGGCAGGGATGATCATGGGAAACGCTCCTCGTGGTGGGATACGGGCGGGAATCAGACGAGCAGGTGGGGAAGGGCGCTTTCATGATAGACGAAGCGGTTACAGTGGTGGGATTGCCTCTCCCGTCATCGCCTCCGCCGGGAACATCCGCATCGTCCGCATCGTTCAACCGACCTGTCCTCGTCCTGCCCCGCCTCTCAGAGAAATCGTGATGTCATCGCTTCGCCGCCTACGCTCCGACGGTCTGCCGCGTCAATGGGTGTTCCGCTTGTTGGCATCCTTGCTGGTGGGCAGCTTCGCCGTCCCCAGCCGCGCCGAGGAACCAGCCTCGCCGGCATGGAAAGCCGCCTCGTCCCAGATCGTGATCACCCCCGAGGACCCGATGTGGATGGCCGGCTATGCCGCCCGGACGGAACCGTCGCAAGGGGTGGAACAAGACCTGTTCGCCAAGGCGTTGGCCGTCGAGGATGCGGGAGGAACCCGTCTGGTGATCGTGACGACCGACCTGATCGGCATCCCCCGGAGCCTCCGCGACGGGATCCTCGCGACGGTGGAAGAACGTTTCCAGCTCCCCGCTGAAAGCCTGGTCCTGAATGCGTCGCATACCCACTGCGGTCCCGAATTGCGGGTTGCCAAATCGTCGGTCTATGGGCTGGCTGCCGACCGCGTCGCCCAATCGCGGGCCTATGCGGAAAAGCTGGAAGCGTCATTGATCGAATTGATCGGGGCGACCCTCGCGGAACTACAACCCGCTCGCCTGACCTACAGCTTCGCCCGCGCGGGCTTTGCCATGAACCGCCGTCTGCCGACCGCGGGCGGGATCCGCAACAGCCCCTACCCGCAGGGACCGGTCGATCACAGCGTGCCGGTCCTCCGCGTCGCAAACCTGGACGGAGAACTACAGACCATCCTGTTCGGTTATGCCTGCCACAACACCACGTTGAGCTTTCAGAAATTTTGCGGCGACTACGCCGGCTACGCCCAAGCCGACCTGGAAACCGCTCACCCGGGCGTCGATGCGATGTTCTTAGCCGGCTGCGGAGGCGACCAGAATCCCTACCCACGGCGGACCCTGCAACTAGCCCAAGATCACGGGCGGGCTTTGGCCAATGCGGTCGAAACGGCGTTGTCGGTCGCACAGCCTCGCGAAGTCACCGGTTCGCTGCGACTGGCGACCGCCACGATCGACCTCCCCTTCCTCCCCCCGCCTTCGCGCGAAACGTTGACCGACTGGAAGGGTTCCGCCAACCGCTACGATCGTCGGCGAGGCACCGCCTTGCTGCAGCAGTGGGACGAGGAAGGAGGCCTGCCGACCACTTACCCCTATCCGCTCAGCGTCGCTCAGTTCGGTGGGGACTTGCTGCTGGTCACCTTGGCCGGCGAGGTTGTGATCGACTATGCCCGCCGGCTCAAGCAGGAACTGGCCGGGGACGCCGACGTCTGGGTCGCCGCCTATAGCCACGACGTCTTCGGCTACGTCCCCAGCCGCCGCGTCGCCCTGGAAGGGGGTTATGAGGGGGGCGGCGCGATGCGTTACACCACGCTGACGGGTCCCTTCGATCCGAACGTCGAACAACAGATCGTCCAAACGATCAAACGGCTCGCCGAGCAAACCGCCGACCGGCACTAGGCTAAGATTTCGCGGACGATCTCTCCATGCACATCGGTCAACCGGAAAGGCCGACCGTTGTGCAGGTAGGTCAGTTGCTCGTGGTCCAAGCCCAGCAGGTGCAATAACGTGGCGTGCCAGTCATGCATGTGCACCTTCCCCTGCACGGCATGATGCCCGAATTCGTCGGTTTCGCCGTGGCTGAACCCTGGCTTCACGCCGCCTCCCGCCAGGAAACTGGTGAAGCCATACGGGTTGTGGTCCCGCCCGGTGCCGTTGGTCTGCGCGTAAGGCGTGCGGCCGAATTCGCCACCCCACCAGACCAAGGTGTCTTCGAGCAAGCCGCGCTGCTTGAGATCGGCCAACAGGCCGGCGACCGGTTGATCGGTGTTGAAGGCATGCTCGGCATGGCGTTCCAGATTGGAATGCTGATCCCACCGCGGGTTATTCGTGTTGTCCCCGTAATTGACTTGGATGTAACGGACGCCCGCCTCGGCCAAGCGACGCGCCATCAAACACTGCCGCCCAAAATCATCGGTCCCTTTTTGACCGATCCCATACATCGCTTGAACATGGGCCGGTTCCTGCGACAGGTCGAGGATATCGGGGGCGTGGTGCTGCATCCGCCAAGCCAACTCGTACGACTGCAAAACGGCTTCGAACTGGCGATCCTCCGCCGCCTCCGCCGCCTGTTGGGCGTGCAATTCCCGTAGCAACGCGATTTGCGCGCGCTGTTGGGATGGCGACAACATCGGATTGGCCAGATTGCGAATTTTCGCTTCCTTGGCGGAAACGCCGGCTCGTCCGACCGCCGTCCCTTGATAGACCGTCGGTAGAAAAGCGTTGCTGTAATTCCGCGGCCCGCCATTGCCCATCGATGGCTGCAAGGTCACAAACCCGGGCAGGTTTTCACTTTCGGACCCGAGCCCGTACAGCACCCAAGACCCGACCGAAGGACGTACCAGATTGATCGAACCGGTATGCAAGAACAGGGTCGACGGGCCATGGGCCACGCCGTCGGTGTGCATCCCTTTAAGGAAGCAGAGATCGTCGACCCGCTCGGCGATGTGCGGAAAGAGCTCCGAAACCGCTTGCCCACACTGCCCGTGGCGGCGGAACTTCCAGGGCGACGTGAACACGCGGTGTTCGATCACCTGCTTCGTTTTCGCCAATACCCTGGCGTCATCGAATCGCTCCATCTGACCGTCGCGCTGGGCCAACAGGGGTTTGTGGTCGAACGTATCGACCTGGCTGGGCCCCCCTTGCATGAAGAGGAAAATCACGCGTTTGGCCCGAGGCGCAAAGTGGGGGGCTTTGGCCGCCAATGAATGGCTCACGGCCGCCTCGGCCTGCCGGTTCGCCAGCGCGGCCGATGCCAGGTAGCCAAACCCGCACCCCGCCGCTTTCAAGGCCTGACGGCGGGAGACGGCGGGCCCGGCGAAATCCGTGGGTCGAGAGCGTTGCCCTCCAGACCGTTGCGAAGATGCGTCCACGAGAAGGCTCTGCGTTCAATGAAGGAAACGAAAATCGATCGACTGGAAAAGGGTTTGATACAGCATCGCCCAACGCGTTGCCGAACCCTCCCCCGCTTGCAAAAACCGACGCGTCGAGGACCGTTCGGCGGGCATCGCCGGGCGTCCCAGCACTTGGCGGTAAACCTGGTCGATCCGCCCCCGCTCGGCCGGAACGCCAAGCTCGGATCGACGTGCCGCCTGCTCCGACCACTCCCAAACCGAAGGGTGATTCATCATCAGCAATGCTTGGGAAGCGACCGTGCTGCTGCTGCGACTCCCTCGCTGGGTATTCGGGTCGGGGAAATCGAAGACTTCAAACCATTCGGGCAAGGTATTGCGGAAAACGGGCAAGTAGACGCTGCGCCGCGTACTGGCAAATTCGTAGCCGTACTCCGAACGCGTCCCCGGCTTGATGTTCGCGCCACCCCGTTCGGGGTCCAACCGGCCACTGACCAGCAGCATCGCATCCCGCATCTCTTCGGCCCGCAAACGCCGCCGGTTCATCCGCCACAACAAACGATTGTTCGGATCGACCGCGGCCTTGTCCGCATTGTCCGCGGAACTCTGACGATAGACACGGGAAAGCACGATCCTGCGGACCAAACGTTTGATCGACCAGCCGTCTTCGACAAACCCGGTCGCCAGATGATCGAGCAACGCAGGATGACTGGGGACCTCGCCCATCTGCCCAAAGTTATCGACCGTTCGGACCAGGCCGGTGCCGAACAACCAGTACCAGACCCGGTTGACCAGCACCCGCGCGGTCAGCGGGTGGTCGGGGCGGGTCAGCCAAACCGCCAATTCGTAACGTCCACTTTGCGCTTCACCGATCGCCGGGAACGGGCTTGCCGAGGCGACTTGCAACGCGCCGCGAGGCACGATCGGTCCTTCGTTGTGGACCACCCCGCGAATCGCCAGCGGAATATCCGCTGCTTCGCTGTCGTCTTCCACGACCATCGCCATCTCCCGCGCGGGGGCTCGCTTCTTCAGCCGATCCAACGCTTGCTTTCGCTCCTGGTACGCCTGACGCAGCCCCGCGCGGCGAGCCTCTTCTTGGGCCCGCTGATCCAAGCCCTCCGAGTCGGGGCGAGCTTCCGTCTCGCCCACCCAGACCCACTGGACGGCGTCGGCGATCACCACCCCGTCGTCCGTGCCGTCGTTGCGGATCACCACTTCAGCGGGGTCTGCGGCGGCAAACCGGTATTCGCCCAACGAGCGAAACAGACCCGCGATCGGCGGCATCTGGCGTTGATTGACCTGTTGGGTGCTGGAGCCGTCGGCATGGCGGATCTCCACCGGAACCTGCGAAGCCCGGTTGCTCGAGGCGCTGTACGCCACCCGCACTTCATAGACGCCGGGGCGCGGCAGTTCAGCGCGGAACACGATCGCTTTCTGCCCCCG
>CAYNVI010000076.1:0-12958 GCA_964400585.1 uncultured Pirellulaceae bacterium
AGCTAACGCCGTAGCTACACCCGGGACCATTGGCCCAACCGCCACCGGTGGAGGGGAATTGAATGTCCGAGGGACATTTGAAGGCTGGAATCGCGACCGCCCGCAAATTCTGGTGCGCACCGTTGACGTCCCAGTGAGCAAAGAAGTCGTTCGTCGCCGTCTTCAGTTGATCGTGCAGCGGTTGCTGCTCGATGAAGGGCAGGATTTGAGTAAACGCACTGTAACCACGCCAGTGGCTGCCCTGACCATTGCGGTACTTGAAGGCCGGAAAAACCTTGTGCGTGTCGTGGTAATTGTGCATCGATAGACCGAGCTGCTTCATGTTGTTCGAGCAACTCATTCGGCGGGCCGCTTCCCGCGCCGACTGGACCGCCGGCAACAGCAGGCCGACCAACACGCCGATGATCGCGATCACCACCAACAGCTCGACGAGCGTAAAACCCGAGCGGGGGGTTTGGGGGGCAAAACCTAACTTCTTTTGTCTCACAAAGGTCTCCTTAAAGAATTGAAAAAAAGCGAAGTAAAGAGAATCGCGATGAACTTATCGGCAGCAAACTGAATGCCGCTAAGTGCACAGTAGTTTGAAGTCCAGAGTTGGGCAACGAGCCCTTATCGATTTGCAACCTTCCCCGAGCCGGGTGTCGTTACATTCGATAGAGGCAGCACGCGGCACACCGTGCCTGCCAGCCGCCCATCGACGGGGGTTTGAACCAGCTGGGTAGGTGAAAGTTCCGTTGGTTCAGGTGGGACAACGATTAATCTTCCTTAAGCGGCTCCCGCTTGGCTATCCCTCCCTGTGGACAGGCCCCACCCCTCTGCGGTGATGCGACCCCTTGTTTTCCTCCCGAGCGATTCGAAAAGGCGAAGCGGCACCCAAGCAGCCGGCTTGCCGCGTCCGCTGCGAGTCATTCGAATGGGGATACGGAACTTCGTCTCGGGGCCCCCTGCCTTACGCCCTCCGCCCCTTCCTTGTCTCCTGCGAACCAGACCCATGCGCATCCGTTTTGCCATTTTTTTGATGGTTTTGCCTACCCTGTTCGAAGCTCTCCTCGACGAATCGGCGAGCGTGCTCTGCGCGGCCGATCCCCCCGCCGCCCCGCAGGCGATCGATCTCATCGACCTCGATGACCAGCTGTACCGGCAAACGGTCGTCGACCGGGAAGCGGGGCAGTACCTCGGTCACCCCACCACCTGCTTGCTGGAAGACGGCCGCACGATCCTCTGCGTCTACCCCCAAGGCCACGGACGCGGCGGCATCGTCTACAAGCGGAGCGACGACGGGGGGAAGACCTGGAGTCCCCGTCTACCGACGCCGGAAAACTGGGCCACCTCGCAAGAAGTCCCCACGCTCCATCGCGTCGTCGACGCCGCGGGACGCAAACGCCTGATCATGTGGTCGGGTCTTTATCCCGCCCGGCTGGCGGTCAGCGAAGATGACGGGGCCAGCTGGAGTCCTTTGCAACCGGTCGGCGACTGGGGCGGCATCGTGGTGATGGGCTTCGTCGAGCCGCTCGCCAGCGGACCCGGTCACTACTTGGCCATGTTTCACGACGACGGACGGTTTTTCACCGAGGACGGCCAGCGAAGCGAAACGATGACGCTGTACAAAACCTTCTCCCAAGATGGCGGGCTGACCTGGTCCACCCCGGCAGCGGTCTTCGCTTCCTCGGAGGTGCACCTTTGCGAGCCGGGCTGTATCCGTTCGCCCGACGGGAAGACGATGGCGGTCCTGCTCCGGGAGAACCGCCGCCGCCAGCGGTCTCACATCATCTTTTCGGACGACGAAGGCGCCACCTGGAGCGAACCACGGCAGGTCCCGCTCGCGCTGACCGGCGACCGGCATACCGGCAAGTACGCCCCCGATGGCCGGCTGCTGATCAGCTTTCGCTGCATCTCGCCACGCCAGCAAGCGGACGAGCGACCCTTCGAGGGCGACTGGGTCGCTTGGGTCGGCAACTGGGAGGATCTCGTCGAGGCACGGGCGGGCCAGTACTTCGTCCGTTTGAAGGACAACAAGCAAGGCTACGACACGGCCTATCCGGGCGTCGAGGTCCTGCCCGACGGGACCTTCGTCACCACGACCTACGGACACTGGTCCGCCGGCCAACCGCCTTACATCCTCAGCATCCGCCTCCGGCTGGCTCAGCTCGACGCCCTGGCAGCCGACTGAATCGGCTCGCCAACGCCCCCGCCCTCGGCGCGGTGGTTATACACATCGCTGAGGAGGCTGTTTTCAGTCCCCTCTCCCCCGAACTGACTGTTACACACATCTCTGATGAGGCGGTTTCTTAGTCCCCTCTCCCCCGAAAAGGCGGCGCTCGGAGTGATCTAGATTGACACGCCATTTTCGCCGCCTTTTTGGGGGAGAGGGAGCAAGAGTCGGCAAGGCCGACTTATTTGTAACAAGCAGCCCCTTCAAGCCCCCGCGCTCAAGCGACGATCAATCGGAGGGGCCTGCCAAGCGACCGCGATCCTGCCACCACGCCTGCCAGCGGCCACGCAGGTCGGTGACCTTGTCGGGATGCGTCGTCGCCAAGTCGTGCAGTTCGGTCGGGTCCTCGCCCAGCTGATACAGCTCCCAATCGCCGCCCCCATGCTGGACCGCCTTCCACTGGCGATCCCGGATCGCTTTGGAACGCCCGAACTGCCAGTACAGCGGCCAGGGACGCTCGGTTGCCTCGCCGCGGAGAGCCGGGGCGAGCGAGTGACCCGGCAGCTCGGCGGGCGGGGTCGCCCCGGCCAGATCGAGCATCGTCGGCAGGAAGTCGATCAGGTGGCCGACGTGATCGGTCAAGCGGCCCGCCTCGATCACGCCCGGCCAATGGGCGATCATCGGCGTCCGCGTGCCGCCTTCATAATCGGTCGTCTTGTACTTGCGGTACGGCGTGTTGGAGGCGTTCGCCCAGTTCTTTCCTTGGGTCAGGTAGCTGGTCACCTCCCACGGCTTGGCCCCGGACACGCTTGAACGGTCGGCCGAATCGGGACAGGCACCGTTGTCGGACAGAAACAGGATCAGCGTATTGTCGGCCTTCTCGACCTCGTCCAGCTTCTCTAGCAGGCGGCCGATATTGCGATCCATCCGATCGATCATCGCGGCATAGGTCGCCATCCGCAGGTCCCAGTCCGCCCGTTCCGCCGGCGGAATCGTCTCCCAGGCGGGCAAGTCCTCGTCGCGCGGAGAGAGCTCCGCGTGGGGCGGCAGCACTCCCAAGGCTTGTTGCCGCTCGAACCGTTGCCGCCGCAGCGCATCCCAGCCGATCTCGGCATAGCGGCCGCGGTACTTGGCGATGTCTGCTTCGCTGGCATGCATCGGGTAGTGCGGCGCGGTGTAAGCGACGTAGAGCAAAAACGGTTGCTCCTCGTGGCGATATTCCTCCAAGTAATCGACCGCGTAATCGGTGAAGGCATCGGTCGTGTAGAAGTCTTCGGCTTCCGGCGTAAAGGGGAGGAATTCCTGGTCGTCGATCGCCCACCGGCGGACCCGTTTCTTGGCCGGTTCGGGCTCGCCCGGTCGCGCGTGTCCCGGATTCCAGAAATTACAGCAACCGTCGGTCAAGCCGAAGTGGCGGTCAAAGCCGCGTTGATAAGGAGTCTGGCCGGCGTGCCATTTCCCCACCATCAGCGTCCGGTAGCCCGACTCCCGCATCCGCTCCCCAAACGTCGGCGCCTTGTAATGGACCGAAGCCGACGCCCCCACGTGGTGCCACCAGTGACCGGTCAGCAACGAGGCGCGGGTATGTTCGCATTTGGCGTTGTTGTAGAAGTCGCGGAACCGCAAACCTTCGTTGGCGAGACGATCGAGATGCGGCGTCGCGATCTCGCCACCGTAGGCACCGATATCCGAAAAGCCCATATCATCACACATGATCAAGAGGATGTTGGGGCGGGGCGGCTGGTCGGAGGCGCGGGGCGGCTCGGCGGGGCCGCGGGACGCTTCCTCGGCAGCCTTGGCCGGGGAGCACGTGCCGGCCAGCAGCAGCCCCGCGACCAGCCAACCAGAGAGCTGCCGGCACGCGGCCGACCAGCGAGCGGAGCGGGGGGGCAACACAAACGAGACGTTCACGAGCGATCCTTTCGAACAGCCGAGCCGGTAGGGGAGGGGGACGAGCAGCGGCCGGTTACCGACCGCACGGTCTCAACCTAACCGTCGCAGGCACCGAATGCGAATCGCTCCGGTCCCCGCCTGGCCCGCTGCCAAGCTTGCCGGCCGCCGCAGTAGAATCGTACGTTTCCAACCCTTCGTCTTCGACCAGGAGCAGACGGTGCAGGACCTTCGTGCGGCGAGCGTTCAATTCCATCATCGCAACGGCGAACCGGCCGCCAACCGGGCCGCGATGGACCGCTACATCGAACAGGCGGCTCACCGCGGTGTGCAGCTGTTGGTCTTTCCGGAATGCTGCGTCAGCGGGTATTGGTTCTTGCGCAAGCTGGCACGCGACCAGTTAACCGCACTGGCCGAGCCGGTGCCCGCCGGTCCGACGACGAGCTGGCTGCGCGAACGGGCGGCACGGCACCAACTGGCGATCGGCGCCGGCTTCGTCGAACGCGACCCCGAGGGCCGGCTGTTCAACAGCTACGTCGTCGCCCTGCCCGATGGGAGCTGGCACTGCCACCGGAAACTGCACTGTTTCATCTCGGAGCATCTCGCATCGGGCGACGGGTATACCGTCTTCGATACGCCGTGGGACTGCCGGCTGGGAATCTTGATCTGCTACGACAACAACCTCGTCGAAAACGCCCGCGCGAATGCCTTGCTGGGGGCGGACGTCCTGCTCGCCCCGCACCAGACGGGCGGCTGCAAATCGGGCAGTCCGGAAGCGATGGGGCGGATCGATGTCGCCTTGTGGGAAAACCGCGGTCAAAATCCGGCGGCCCTGGCGGCCGAGTTCCAGGGACCGAAGGGGCGGGAATGGTTGCTGCGTTGGCTGCCGGCGCGGGCCCACGACAACGGTTTGTTTCTTCTCTTCAGCAATGGCGTCGGACGCGACGACGACGAGGTCCGCACCGGCAACGCGATGATCCTTGATCCGTATGGCCGCACGCTGGCCGAAAGTCGGTCGATCGACAGCGAGATGATCACCGCCGACCTGGTCGGCAGCCTCCGCGACCGCGCCACCGGAACCCGTTGGCTGCGAGCCCGCCGTCCGGAACTCTACCAATCCCTCACGCAACCGCAGGGCAATGAAGTCAGTGCCCGCCAAGCCCGCTTCGGGTGAGCGTCCTGCCGTGGCGGGCAGGAGGCGTTTGCTGGCGGGATCTGCGCCCGCGGACTACGATAACGGTCCGCTCGGCTTCCCCCTTTCCCTCGGAGCATCCCGCTGATGTCGCCTCGTTCCCTCGCTCGTCGTCACTTCCTGGCCGCTTCCGCCGCTTCCTTGGGGCTGGCTGCCTGTCCGCGGCTCGCCTTCGCGGGACCCACCGCTCCGATGCAACTCGGCATCCAGCTGTATTCGCTTCGCGGCTACTCGCGTGACGAGGCGCTCCAGCATGCCAAGGCCCTGGGATTCCAGCAGGTCGAATTCTACAGCGGGATGTTCCCGACCGACGCTTCGGCGGCGCAGATCGCGGCGATCAAGCAACAGGTCGCCGATTTGGGTTTAACGATTTCGGCCCACGGGGTGAATCGCTTCGGCAGCGACTTTGCGGCCAATCGGCGGTTGTTCGAGTTCGCCGCGGCGGTCGGCGTGCCCACGATCACGGCCGATCCCGACCCCGCTTCGTTCGACAATCTCGACGAGCTGGTCGAGGAATTCGACATTCGGATCGCGATCCACAATCACGGCCCCCGGCATCGCTACAACAAAGTGGTCGACGTGCTCAACGCGATCGAAGGCCACGACCAACGGATCGGAGCCTGCGCGGATTTGGGACACTTCATCCGTTCGGGAGAACAGCCGATCGACGTGATCCGCGCGCTCAAAGGACGGCTGTACGGGATCCACTTGAAAGACTTTGCCGAGATGAAAGACAAGGCCGAAGGAGTGATCCTGGGCAAAGGCCACCTGGACGTCGAAGGCGTCTTCTTTGCCTTGCAGGAAGCCAACTTCCCGGCCGACGGCGCGCTGTCGCTCGAATACGAAGAGAACCCCCAGAATCCGCTCGACGACATCCGCCAGTGCGTGGCCGTCGCCGAACAAGCCCTGGCCAAGCTGCATGCTTAGCGATTAGACGGGGGTCAGCGGTGGCCGCCCCTGGCCCCGTAGCATGCCAAACGAACGACGTCACCAGCAGTCCGCTGGTCTGCGAAACCCCTGGTGACGTGCTCGGGAATCAAGTCCTCCGCAGACGCTCGCTTATCACTGCGCGTCGGCATTGGGCAACCGACGGCGGGTTGCCGGCTGGCGCGGTTTTACCATTTTGATCTCCGCGTCCGGCAGCTCTTCCTTGACGATCTGCTGCCACAGTTGGCCGGCGTAGGACTGGGCAACCAGGGGCTTTGCCTCTTCAAAATTGTCCGCGGGGAACCGATCCTGGTTAGCGGCGAAGTGTTGTTGCAGCTTCTTATCGGTCACTTCTTGCTGCTGGTACTTTTGCCAGGACAACGAGCCCTTGATCCGTTTCTCGAGTCCCGCCTTGGTGTACCCGCTGGAGGCCAGGAACTGCTGGAAAGGAACCCCCTGCTCCTGAAACTGCTGTTTGTAACGATCGATCACCGCCTGGACCTCTTCGCCGGGGACCTCCGGACCTTGCTCCATCAGATGCTGCTCGACAAGCCGGCTTTCGACCAGCGTGTTCATGACCTGTTGGCGGATTTGCTGGGCGGCGGCGGGGTCGGTTTGCCCCGGCTGCTGTCCGGCCTGCTTCCTTTGAGCGTCGAGCGCTGACTGCACTTCCGAGCGGGTAATCGCTTCGCCGTTGACCATCGCGACCGCGTTGGCTGGGGGCGCCGCCTGGGCGGCTCGCGATTGCTGGGGGACGGCCCGCTGCTGTGCTCCTTGCGGTTGAGGGGAACCCTGCTGCGAAACCTGCGCTTGCGCGGCAGCGGTCGTGCCAGCGAAGGCGAGCGTGTAAGCGAGCGTGCGGTACGTGAAAGACTTCATCATTATCTCCTGCAGATTAACAGTTGCATCCTCTCCGCGGCGATCGTCGACCCCGAGGCCGAACGCACCGCGGATGCCCGGGTCGAGCCTTTCCGTGGCTCGACGCAAAAACGGGCGGTCCCTGGGGAACACCGGTCTGTCGAAGACGACACCGATATCCCCAGCCATGAATTGGATTCGCGTTCGCGTCACCTGACGCAGGCTCGACTCGACGCTGGCGAAAGGGGCAAGGGCGAGCTGCCTCGGTGGGAACCCCCGTCGGACCGGCGACGGACCAGCCCCCGATCTTACGAAGTAGTTCTTCCTTCGATTCCGTCCGCTGGGGGGGGGTATGCGAACTCGCGTCAACGGGAAGCGAGTGGGAGATGACGCAAGAAGCGGGCCAAGGCGAAAGGAATCATCGCGGCGGGTTGCGAGCCAGCCGGCGATTTCCCGACCTCCGGGCTCGACTCGAGGCGGCTGGCCCCGTGTGCTCCTGCCGAGGCCGCCACCGAAACCCATCTGCTGCGGCGCGACTTGTCGGGAACGGACGGCCGATCCCCTGCGCCCCCCCCGCGGCTTTCCCTCCTGCCCTGGATGGCCCTTAGACAGGGGTGACCAAAAACTGTACAGCGCGAGGCCGCGGGGGGTGTTGTGCGAATCGAGACCGATGGTGGAGAATCAACGCGGCTGGAGGGGAAACCGACCGCCCGCAGGCGGGCGGTCGCAGCGACTCATCACAAGGAGGTTTGAGTATGTCCAAGCTGTTGATCGTGGACGACGAGCCGAATCTCGCCTATTCGTTTCGCCGCGCCTTTGACGATGGCGAAGTCGACATCTCCTGTGTCGAAACCGGCGCCGAAGCGGTTCGTGCGGTCGACCAGGGTCGACCGGACGCGGTGGTGCTGGACGTGCGGTTGCCGGACATGTCGGGCCTGGATGTATTTGATCAAATACAAAAGCTCGATTCGCGGTTGCCCGTGATCTTTGTCACCGCCCACTCGACGACCGAAACCGCCATCGACGCGATCAAGCGGGGCGCCTTTGAGTATTTGCTGAAGCCGGTGGAGATCCATGAACTGCAACAGCTGGTAAGCCAGGCACTGGACATCCGCCGCTTGCGGCAGGTCCCGGCCGTCTGTGGTGACGCGGTCGCCGCAGCGGGGACCGCCGAGCAAATCGTCGGGCACTCCAAACCGATGCAAGACGTCTACAAGGCGATCGGGCGGGTGGCCTGCGAGAATGTGACCGTGTTGCTACTGGGAGAAAGCGGAACCGGAAAAGAACTGGTCGCGCGCGCGATCTATCATCACAGCCAACGTGCGGACAAGCCGTTTCTCGCCATCAACTGCGCGGCGCTGCCGGAGGCGCTGTTGGAAAGCGAGCTATTCGGTCACGAGCGAGGAGCGTTTACCGGGGCGGATCACCGTCGGATCGGTAAATTCGAGCAGGCCGACGGAGGGACTCTATTCCTGGACGAGCTGGGGGACATGAGCGCAGCGACCCAGGCCAAGGTGCTTCGCGTCCTCCAAGATGGGCGGTTCGAACGCGTCGGCGGCGGCGAAACGATTCGCACCGACGTCCGCGTCGTCGCGGCGACGAATCAGGATCTGGAAAGCATGATCGAAGCGGGGGGATTTCGTCAGGACCTGCTTTATCGGCTGAACGGGTTTACGATTCGTCTGCCCGCGCTTCGACAACGCCTCGGCGATCTCCGCTTGCTGATGGAACATTTCCTCAAACAAGCACAGCAGGAGGTCAACCGTCCGCCGGTCAAGCTGGCCGAGGAAACGTTAAAAGTGCTTGAATCCTATGATTGGCCGGGGAATATTCGCGAGTTACAAAGCGTCATCAAGTATGCGGTGGTGCATGCGGTCGGAGACGTGATCACGCCGGCCTGCCTCCCAGCGCATTGTCGAGGGGCCGGTTCGCGGACCGGAAGCCACGATGCCGACGCGGAACTTGCTGGCGTCGCTCGTCTGGTTCGCCGGATGCTGCATACCGAAGAGCCTGAACTCTACCGTCGCCTGCTGACCCACATCGATCGGGTCATGCTGCAGGAGGCGATGCAATTTGTCGACGGCAACCAGGTCCAGGCCAGCCAGCGACTGGGAATCTCCCGCTCGACCTTGCGATCCAAATTAAGCCATCTGAAAACGGAAGTGCCCGGTTAAGCAGCGCAGCCTGGACCCGCATAAAGAATCCTACGGCCTCTTATTTCTCCGGAGCGAGGAAATTTGCCGCTCAACTGCTGGCGACGAGCTTGGCGAACGGCTGCTCTCGCAAGTAAGCATCCAGCGAAGTGGTCGGACCGAAGTGGGCGCGAACGGCCTCGAGGTCTGCTTCATAGCCGTGCGCTTCAAACCAGCGGTACATGGTCGTCAGCTCTTCGCCCAGTTGCGGTTTCGCGTCCTCCCAGGAAAGCTGCTCGTAACGAATCGTGTGACCGAGCACCTTACTGATGATCTCGCAAACGTGATGCATCGATAATTCGGTGCTGGCGATGTCGAGTTCGCGGCCCCGATAACTGTCTCGATTCGCTAACACGACCGACACCGCTCGCGCGTAGTCGTGCTCGCACAACTGCGCTAGCGGGGTGTCGGGCCGGAGCGGCAGGGCGATTTTCCCGTTTTTTTGTCGACTGCCGCATCGCTTTGTAGTTGTAATAAAAGAAGACAGGCCGAAGGATCGTATAGGACAGCCCGCTCTGCTGAATGTGCTGCTCGATCTGCCGCTTGCTGTCGAAATGGGGGATCCCGGTATCGCGGTGGGCGCTGCCGACCGAGCTGTAGATGAAGTGCTCGACACCGACCGCTTTCGCGACGTCGGCAACGGTTTGTCCCTGGCGAACCTCGCCATCAAAACCGGCCGAAAAGAAATCTTGGACCGAGAAGACCGCGGTTGCCCCCTCCAGAGCCTTCGCCACCGAGTCTCGATCATCAAAATCTCCCTCGGCGATCTCCGCTCCCATCATCTCCAATTCTTGCACCGCCGCCCTGTCGCGGTGGTGAACCATGGCACGCACGTTGGGGCGAGTCTCCTCTCGCTGCCGCAGCAACTCCCGGGCGACGGCGTTGCCTTGGTGACCGGCGGCACCGGTCACGACCATCAGGCCATAGCTCATTTGTCGCGGCGTCAACCACGCTCTCGCCCACGCTTGGCGGCCGCTCGACCTGCGGCTGCTCGGGCACCAGCCCGAGCCCTGGACGCCGGTCGACACTTTGCTGGTCCTGAAACTGCTGACTTACATGGGGATGGCCCGCTGCCAGCATCAGTTGGAAAAGGCCCTCATTCAGGCGATCCAGGCCGGAACATCGATCGTCAAGTTACAGCCACTCTTTCGGCCCCACTTGGATGCCCTGGACGCGTCTTTGGTGGACTTGATTCGGCAGACGCAGATTTGGCAAAGTCCGGTCCCCGAGGATGTGCGTTTCCTGGCGGGCCTCTCCCACTATGCGGGAAGCAATAACTGGGTGGTTGCGGGACAGCGAAGCGTCTCCGGTTTTCCCTTGGAATGCCACGACCCGCACGTGGAGTCTCATCATTTGCCCCCGCTTTGGTATGAGGTGGTTCTGCACACGCCCAGCGACTTTCAGATCGGCGCGTCCGTGCCCGGGCTTGCCGGCATCGTGATGGGGCGCAACAGCCAAGTCTCGCGAAGTTTCACCTACGGGTTTCTGGATACGGTTGACTTTTTCCTGGAGGATTGTCGGCAAACGCATTATCGCCGGGGCGATCGATGGTCCGACATCGAGACGCGGCAAGAAACGATCCATCGCAAAGGGGATTCGCCGCTGCAGATCTTCGTGCACGAGACCGATTGCGGCGTGCTGGAATGCGATCCCTCTCGGCAAGCTTTCGACGCGGGCTATTACCTGACACGGGCCTGTACCTGACACGGGCCTGGACCAATCTTCGTGCGGGCGCCGCGGAATCTCTCGAAGGGCTGTACCGCCTGCAGTTCGCCGCCTCGACCGACGAGGCCATCGCAGTCCTCCACCAAGTCGGGATCCCGGGCAATTGGGTGATCGCAGACCGCCAGCAAAGCATCGGCTACCAGCAACCGGGGAGGCATCCCCGTCGCGCGCACTCGGGTCTGTTTCCGCTGCCGGCATGGGAAGCAGCGAATCGCTGGCAGGGCCTGGTACCCGGCCAGGAGTTGGAACAGCGGATCGACCCCCCCGAGGGTTTTATCGCGACGGCAAACGATTATCACAACCAGCCCGGCGGTCCCTTGGCCGTGAATGCCTGCACCGGCCAGTACCGCGTGGAGCGAATCAAAGAATTGCTTCGGGAAAAGCCGCGGTTTGACCTCGACGACATGAAACGCATTCAGGCCGATCTATTCTCAAAACAGGCCGAGCGGTACATGGTCCTGCTCCGCCCCCTCATTCCCGACGACATGCCGGCCGGACGACGGTTGCTCGAGTGGGACCTTTGCTACCGCGCCGATTCCCAGGCAACCACCTTATTCGAACGCATCTACGAGGCGACCTTGCGAGAGGTCTTCGGAAAGCGCGTCTTTGGTGTGGAAGCATGGGAGGTTCTCTGCCGCGACACCGAACTGCTGCGCGCTTACTTCCACTTCTTCGACGACTTCCTTCTGACGAACGACAGCTCGATCCTCGAGCAATGGTTTTCTCCGCCCGGCCGGCCGGGAGGATTTCCGCGGTCGGTCATCGGGCAGACGCTTGCGGCCACGGACCTCGAAACGGTTCCGACGTGGGGGGAAAGCCGACAGATTCGCTTTCGCTCTCGGATCCTGGGGGAAGCAATGCCAAAGCTGCCGATCTTGAACCGCGGCCCGTTTGCCCTCGAGGGTGGTCGAGGCAGCATCGTGCAGACCTTGATTTTCCGCCTGGCCGGGCAAGACCTGGCGATCGCACCGTCCTATCGGTATGCCTGCGACCTCGGCGAGGCAAGCGCGGAGACGAGCCTCACGGGGAGACCGTCGGGCTCGCCGCTATCGCGGTACTATGCGTGCGATTTGCAGCATGGGCACCGGTACGAATACAAGCAACTGGACGGCTCGGATGCTTCCGACCGGTCACCGTGAACCAACGCGGGAACGTCCCTCGGGACGTTGGTCTTTCCTGCGGCCCTCCCCAGCCTACGACTCAAAAGGCCTGTGCCACGCGCCGAACCGGGACGGGCAACTGAGCAAAGCGAGCCCAACCCGGGCTGGGGAAAGCGGGCAACTCGGCCGCCTCAACCGGCGGGTTCCTGCTCGGTGACGACGACCGAATCGGCGATAAAGAATCCCTCGACATCTTCCAATTCGACTTCGATTTCCGGGTCGAAATCCCAGTCGTATTCTGTCTCGATTTCCGCATACTCGAGGTTTCGCACCGATCCCACGACCGCCACTTCATCTTCGTCGTCCAAGCCCTCGGGCAGATCGGTGGTGGCGACCACGGTGAGCGGATTGTCCTCGAGCCACTGGTGCTCGTCCTTCATCGTAAACGTTCGCGCATCGATCACCGCGATGACTTCGCCGCTGAGCGTTTTCGTTTCGCCCGGCGTCGCTTCGCCTTCGGCCACGTCTTCCACCTCGTCCGAGCACCCGGAGGCGACGACACAAGCGATCAAAGCAAAGACCAAAAGGGGGAATGACGTTTTCATGGTTTGTTCTTTCAGTTCAGGAAGGATGTAGGTGGCTCATCAGCGAGAGGCGGATTGCACCAGGCGGGCATGACTGCCTGCCTGACCGTCTGATCGCTTGTGGGCAGATACTATCTCGTGCAAGCGATGCGCCAAACTTCCGAATCCGCAGAACCTAACTGTACAGCACCACTTTTCGTGAGCGGGTGGGCGCTAGCCCCCGGCCTTTCCGTGACGAGCCGGCGGCTAGCGCCGAAACCGCTCAAATGACCGATACGCACCTTGAAACACGGGATTTGGATCGAAAAGTGGCGCTGTCCAGCTAAGCAGCTGAGCAT